>JBOGJN010000320.1:0-7226 GCA_050745445.1 Thermoanaerobaculia bacterium | reverse complement strand
GGCGTTACGAGCGTCGTGGGGTCAGATGCAAGGAAGCGCGACGACGGCGATGCGTGGGCATCGCCGAGGAGTGCTGACGCCGCAGATGGCCCCGCGCCGCCGTAACCCGAAGGGTGGACGGCACTGTGCCGGCGCCCGCGAGAAAGGGATGACGGAGCGATTGGGTAACAACCTGGAACGGGCGCCGGACGCAAGGTGCCGGACACGACGCCCGCATCCATTTTTCAGCAGCCTGCTAGCGCCTTGCGCGCCCTCCTGCCCTCCGGCGGTCCTCGGCCAGGCGGAAGGGCGGGCGGTCCGGCGAATGTCTTGAAGACAGCAAACGCCCCGGCGGTCCGGAAGGCCGCGATCGTGGCCGGCGTCGTTTTCCTCGCGGCTCTGCTGCCGCGGATTGCCAACATCAAGACCGCTTTCGTCCAGGGGAACCCGCAGTTCTCTCCTTATGACGAGCTTTACCACGCAAAACGAATCCTCTATTCGGCTGCACATCCGTTTCATGTCCTCGGCTTTGACCCGGACCGCGGCCCGCGCGGCGCCTTCTGTCCGTGGCCGCCGCTCTACGACCTCGCGGCCGGGCTGACGGCCCGGCTCCTGGGAGGCCGCTCCTCTGTGCAGGTTCTTTCACGCGTGAGCTGGTTCCCGCCCGTCGTCTCAGCGTTTGCCGCCGCTTTCGTCGGGAGCTGGTTGACCCGGAAGGTGGGGGTTTCTGCCGGTCTTCTTGCCGGGTTTGGCATCGCGATCTGCCCACCCTTCATCGACAGGTCCCGGCTCGCCGCCATCGATCACCACTTCCTGGAGCTGCCGCTGACCCTCGGTCTTGTGGCGGCGGTGGCCCGGCTGCGCGGAACGCGGTCTCGAGGGGAAATCCTCGCCCGGGGCCTGAGTCTCGGGCTCGCACTCTCGGTGGCTCTGTTTGTCCAGCCGGCGCTGCTGCTGACCGCCGCCACGGCGCTGCTCGTTGTTCTCTTCTTCGAACCGAAGGAAACCGGGGCGCGCGCGGCCGCGGGCCTGGGTTTCCTCGTCTCGTCGGCTGCCGTCTTTCTCTACCGGATCGCTCAGCCCTCCGGATATCCCGACAACGAGTGGTATCTCGGGATTCCCTATGCCGGTGCTCTGCTGGGGGCCGCTGTGGCATCGGCCGTCCAGCTCCGCTTGTTGACGCGGAATGTCCGCCGGACCCCTTCGGGTGCAATCGCGCTGGCGGTCGGAGGCCTGGCGGCGGCCGCCATCCCTCGGGTCGCGCCGGCCCTGCTCGCCGGGTCGCAATTCTTCGGAGGGGACCCGTGGCTGCGGTCAGCAACGGAGTTCCGTCCGCTCTTCCTCCCGCAGAATGCTCTGTTTTGGGGGGACTTCTGCCTGCTCGGCGGCGGGGCCGTGCTCCTGCTCCCCATGTCCTTCAGCCTACCGTGGAGATCCGGCTCCCGCGCGGTCCTGCTCGCCTTTAGCATCGTCTCTCTGCTTGCGTCGATCTCCTCGATGCGTTTCCTCGCCGCTTCGGCTCCCGTCCTGATGATCTCTGGAGCCGTTTTTGCCGCCGATCTAAAGGCCACGGGCCACCGGCGTCTTGCCGTGGCGGCGGCGCTCCTGCTTCTTGCGCCGGCGGCGCTGCTTTCGGCCGGCCGCGTGAAACGTCCCAAACCGGAGTTGGACAGAGAGGTGCTCCCTCTGGTTCGCGCAGCCCAGCAGCTGCGGGCCCGGACAGACGCCCCGGGTCGCGTTCTGAGCTCCTGGTCGTGGGGGCACCTGTTCGACGTCGTGGGCGGGAGGCCCGTTCTGATCGACAACTTCGGGGCTTCTCTCGGACGCGGCGATTTCGAGAACGCCGCAGGACTGGTCCTCGCCACTCGAGAGGAAACCGTTGCCCGTAATTGCCGAAAGAACGCGGTCCGCTTCATCGTTCTGGAGAACCCCCTCCTGTCCCTGCCCGACCAGGCCGAGGCCGCAGGATTCCCGCGCGCCGCGTTTGAAGAGTCGGGCACCGGCAAGGCAGGGGAAATCCGGCCAAGGCCCCTGATGCGCGCCACTTTTTGGTGGAGGACCTACTTCGACCCGAGTGGCCCGCTCTCAGGCCCTCGGGCGTCCCCCGGCGGCCGCTTTCGGCTCTTCTACGCACAGAAGGATTTGCCTTCGACGCCTCCCGGGATGCGTCTGGCCGTCCAGGTCTGGGAGCTGGCAGACGGGCCCGAACCGGAACCCTGAGGTGGAGGACGGGGCCTGCCCGAAGCCCCGGCTACAAAAACTCCAGAAGACGGGGCCCCGAGATCTCCCGCTCCAGACGCACGCTTGCGCACGCCGATTGGCCGTCAGAGCCGCCGGACCCACGCTCGACGGTACGCGACGTGCCCGGTTTTTCCCGTTGAGGGCTACGAACCCGGAGGAGCGGGCGTCGGGCCAGGCGTGGGCGCGGGTTTCCCTGACTTCTTCCGGTCACTCCCCTTCGACTTGGCCTCGAGCGTCAAGAGGAAAGTCTTCGCCCGATCGAAGTTCCGGTACACGTACGGGAAACTCACGGTGTAATAGGCGCGGTCTCCCTTGTTCAAGTAGCCCCACTTGGTTCCTCCGGAACCCGTCGCCACCACGTTGCCATCCGCGTCGAAAACCACGACCGCGATGCCGACCTCCTGGTCGCTCCAGCCGTTGTTGTCGACGCGCACGACTGCCTTTGCACTCGAGCGGCGGGCCGGCGTTGCCTCGAGGGTTCCGCCCAGGTCGAATTCGATTTGCGAGATGACGATGCGGCCCGCCTCGGCATGCACCTCCTGGATGCCGTGGACGGGTTGCCAATCGAACTTGTTGGTCACCTGATCAGCCGCAAGCGGGATTGTGAAGAAGAGCGCGAGCAGGAAAAGAAAGAAACGCTTGAGCATGCATGACCTCCGATGTTGGAGGTTAGCACGACGAATCTCCAGACCCGAGCCGGGAGACGCAAGACGAGGGCTCTGAGCTGAGCTCTCCCGTCTCCCGTCTGCGGTCTACCGTCTACGGACCTCACACCTCCGAGGGAGGCAGACCCGAGACGGGGTTGAACGTCGGCGGGCCGGGCGCTCCCCGGTTGAGGCGGCTCTTGCGGTACCCGTAGAGGAAGTAGAGCAGCAGGCCCACCGCCAGCCACACACCGAAACGGATCCAGGTCGCCAGCGGCAAGTTCTGCATCAGGTAGAGGCAGATCACGATGCCCGCCAGCGGCACGAAGGGGACGAGCGGCGTGCGGAAGGCCCTCGGCCGGTCCGGATCCTTGTAGCGCAAGATCAGGATGCCCGCGCACACGAGCACGAAGGCGAAGAGGGTCCCGATATTCGTCAGCTCGACGAAGACGTCGAGGTTCGCGAAAGCGGAGAGCACGCCCACCACGACCCCGGTCCAGATGGTTGTGACGTGCGGCGTGCGGTACCTCGGGTGGATCACCGCGAAGGAAGGCGGAAGCAGGCCGTCCCGTGCCATCGAGAAGAAGATGCGCGGCTGGCCGAGCTGGAAGACCAGAAGAACGGCCGTGGTCGCGACGACGGCTCCGAACGCCACGATCCCGGCCGCCCAGTTCATGCCCAAGAGCGAGAAGGCCTTGGCCAGAGGCTCCGAGGAGCCCTGGATCGCGGCCAGCGGGACCATGCCGGTCAAGACGAGGGAGGTGGCGACGTACAGGACCGTGCAGATCGCGAGCGACCCGATCATGCCGATCGGCATGTCGCGCTGCGGGTTGCGGCACTCCTCGGCCGCCGTCGAGACGGCATCGAAGCCGATGTACGCGAAGAAGATGAGCGCCGCCCCCGCGCCGATGCCGCCCCAGCCGTTCGGCGCAAACGGGTGCCAGTTGCCGGGCTTGACATAGAACGCGCCCACGGCGATGAAGAAAATCAGGATCGTGACCTTCACGATCACCATCGCCGTGTTGAAACGGGAGGACTCCTTGATGCCGATGACGAGCACCCAGGTCACCAGCGCCGTGATGGCCGCCGCCGGAAGATTGAACACGATGGGGATCCCGGCCAGATGCGGCGCCGCGTCCAGGAAGCCGGGTGTGCGCAGCGCCGTGTGCAGATCGGTCTGCAGCCACAGGGGAATCTCAATGCCGAAGCCCCTCAAGAGTTCGCAAAAGTAGCCGGACCAGGAGACCGCGACGGCCACGTTGCCCATCGCGTACTCGATGATCAGATCCCAGCCGATGATCCACGCCACCAGCTCCCCCAGCGTCGCGTAGGAGTAGGTGTAGGCGCTGCCCGAGATCGGCACGAGCGAGGCGAACTCCGCGTAGCAGAGCGCGCAGAAGCCGCAGCCGATGGCCGTGATGAGGATCGAGACGACCAGGGCCGGGCCCGCGCCGTCGTGGTGCGCGCCCCCGGCGGCTGCCGTGCCGATGACCGCGAAGATCCCCGCCCCGATGATGGCGCCGATGCCGAGAGCGGTCAGCTCGACGGGCCCGAGCACGCGTTTCAAGCGCTTCGACGGATCCTCGGACTCCGACAGAATGAGGTCGAGCGACTTCGTTCGGAAGAGCTTATTCATGGGAAATTTCGCGAGAGGATATCAAGATGCGGCTCTGTCAACCGTCCGGGCAACTCCGAGAGGCTTCGGATCCTCTCGGGGATGTCCGGGTGCCGGTCCTGCCGGTCCAGGAGCAGCGCCGAGAGCCCCGCGGCGCGCGCCCCCGCGTAGTCCTCACGCAAGGAGTCCCCGACGTGGAGCGCCTCGCCCGGCGAGACGGAGAGCCGGCCGCAAGTGCGCAGGAAGATCTCGGGCTCGGGTTTGCCCGTCTGCTCGACGGCCGAAACGGCGAGAACCTGGAAACGGGTGGCGAGGCCCAGACTCTGGAGCAGCGCCGGCAGGTGGGAGTCCCAGTTCGAAACGACCGCGAGAGACAGGCCCCGACGCTCCAGAGCATCGAGCGCCGGAAACACGTCGCCATAGATCGCCCAGGACGCCGGATCGCGGAAGTGCGCGGCCAGCCGGCGGAAGGCCTCTTCCGAGACCGTGCCGCCGTCCAAGAAACCCCGCACGCGCTTGACGAAGCCCCGCCAGAAGGCGGGCTCCCCGTGGATGCCGGCGTAGCGGTCGCTCGGGCCCTCTGACCGCACTTGCTCCCACGCGCGCGAGAGCGCATCGGCAAGCGACGCGGCCGTGAACGCGCAGCCGTCCGCTCGAAACTCCCGGGCATAGATGTCCTCCACGGGAGTCCTCGGATAGAGAAGCGTCGCCCCCGCGTCGAAGAAGACCGCCCGAATGGGAACCGTCGAGAGTCCAGAGCCTAGAGTCAAGAGTCGGGCACCCCGGACGCTCTCGACCCTCGACTCTCAACTCTCAACTCTCAACTTCCGCTCAGGCGAGCGCGTTCTCCCGCATCACACCGTCGAGGGCGCGGTTCAACACTTCGAGGCAGCGCCGGGCCGCGGCGAGTGCGTGCTCCTGATCCTGCTCGGTTCGGGCGGCGCGTCCGAGCGCTTCCCGCTCGACCCGACGGTGCCAGAGGTCCGCCTCTTCGTGAACGGTGAAAAAACGGACGGCTTCGGCATCCTCGATCCCGTAGTATGCCGCCAGACCCTCGCGCTTGGTCTTCGCGATCTCCGGGATCTGCGATTCGTAGACATAGAGCGCGGCCAGGCCCTCCGGGAGCGAGCCCTCCCGCGTTGTCCGGAGAAACTCCGCGACCGCTTCACTCACCTCCGGCGTGCGCGCCGCAGGCCGCAGGTCCTCCTCGCGGGCGCCCAGGGCAGCCGCGAACCGGCGCCACAGCGCGGGGTGGTTCGAGCCGCCCCGCTCCTCCTCGATCAGGTTTTCCAGCAACTCCTGACGCAGCGCCGCGTCCGCGCAGCCCGAATGAACCCCGGAGACATATCTCGGGAAGGCCGCCACCTGCGGATAGTAGGAGATCGCGTACTCCCGCAAATTTTCCTTCGTCAACTTCCCCTGGCTCCAGAGCACGTAGAAGGGATGCTTCAAGAGGTGTTTTTCAGCGACAAGGGCGTCCAAGGCCTCCAGGAATTCGTCTCTGGTCATTCCAATCCTCCGAGTTATCAGTTATCAGTTATCAGCCATAAGCTATCAGCTATCAGCTTCGTTTCCCGTTTCCCGTTTCCCGATTCCCGTCTCCCGCCTCCCGTCTCCCGCCCCGTTAGGGCATCACCTGCCCACCGTCGATCACGATCGCCTGCCCCGTCACGGAACGGGCTTCCTCGGAGGCGAGATAAGCCACCAGGCCGGCCACCTCCTCCGGATCGAGGACCCGCGCCAGAGGCGCCATCCTGGCAGCCATCTCGCGCCCCCGATCCTCGGAACCACCCTCGTTGCGTGCGAGCCTCCGGAATTGCTCCCGGGCCATGTCCGTCTCGACCCAGCCGGGACAGATGGCGTTGACGGTGATCTGCCGCGGGGCAAGCTCCAGGGCGAGCGCCCGGGTCAGACCGATCACCCCGTGTTTGGATGCGCAATAGGCGCCCCAGCCCGCGACGCCGAAACGGCCCAGCACGGAGGAGAGATTGACGACGCGGCCTCCCACCGGCAAGAAGGGCGCGGCCTCGCGCGTCAGGCGGAAGACGGCCGTCAGGTTGGTGGCCAGGACGGCGTTCCAGCGTGAGTCGTCCGGGTCATCCAGGGGCGTGGCTCCCCCGAGTCCGGCGTTGTTGATCAGGATGTCAATGCGCCCCCAGCGCGCGACAACGGCCGCGATCGCGCCGGAGACCGAGACCGCAAGCGTCACATCACAACCGATCGCCATTGCCTCGCCCCCGCGCTTGCTGATCTTGCCGGCGATCTTTCTGCAGTCCCCCTCGTTTCGGGCGGCGAGCGCCACCCGCGCCCCCTCGGCCGCAAGCCGGTGCGCGATCACCTCGCCGAGGCCCCGCGAGGCGCCCGTGACGAATGCGACCCTGTTGGTCAGCCGCCTCGGATTGCCCTCGAGCGGCCTCTCGCTCGGCTGGGGCCGGGGGCTCCTGCTCTCCACCTCCGATACGCTCATGCTTTCGAGCTCCCGATGCACTTACGGGATTCGGACGACTCCCGCGCAGAAGCCGCGTGGCGCGTCCAATGACGCCAATGGGACTTGCCGTGAGTCCGTGGGCGAGCTCATCCGCGCGATTGTATAACCGGCCGCCACGCCGGCCGGTGCGACGCCCTCACCTCCTGACCCGTTCCCGGGCTTTCTCCGGGCCGAGCAGATAGGACAGCAGTTCCTGCTCGCAACGCCCCCGATAAGTCGAAAACGCGGACTCCGGATCCTCCTCCGCCACCCATTGCAG
>JBOGJN010000319.1:0-13159 GCA_050745445.1 Thermoanaerobaculia bacterium | reverse complement strand
GGCCGAGGTCGTGGTGGACGTGGAGCTGCTGCAGATCGACACGAAAAAGACGCTGGATCTGGGTCTGCTGCTCACCCCCTACAGCGTTTCGGCTGCCGTGCCGGCGCCAGGTGGGACAACGGATCTGGGGGCCACGCTTCCGCCGTCCTCCCCCACCGCGGCGGGGGCCTTCACTTGGGATCAGTTAAAGCAGCTCTCCATCCGCTCCTTCGGCTTTACGATCCCCGCTCTGACCTACAACTTCATCAAGAACAACACGGACGCCGAGCTTCTGGCCAAGCCGCAACTCCGGATCTCGGAAGGCCAGAAGGCACAACTCTTGATCGGCGACCGGACACCGATTCCGGTGACGACCTTCCAGAGCCAGTTCGCGGGAGGGGGCCAGACCATCGCCACTCCGGTCACCTCGTACCAGTATCAGGACGTCGGCATCAAGATCGAGATGGAGCCCCGGGTCCACCACAACAAGGAAGTCACTCTCAAGCTGACGATCGAGGTCTCGAACTTGAGCGGCACGGCGCCCGGCACGACGCAGCCGATCATCGCGACGCGGACGATCTCCTGCCACATCCGGTTGAAAGACGGCGAGACCAACCTCCTGGCCGGTCTCTTCCAAACCGTCAAGGGCAGGGGGACCGAGACCATTCCCTTCCTGGGCGATATCCCGCTTATCGGGCGTCTCTTCTCACGCAACTTTACGCGTGACTCGACCACGGACCTGGTGCTCACGCTGACGCCGCACATCATCCGAATCCCGGACATCACCGAAGAGGATCTGATGCCGGTCTATGTCGGCACCGACGCCAACATCTCGTTTCAGGGCACGCCCCGCGTCGAATCCCAGGGAGGCGCCGGTCCGTTCGATGGAAGCCGCCGGGAGCCGCCTGCGGGCCGCTTGTCCCCGCCGACCCCGGTGCCTCCCGCGCCCGCCCCTCTGGTGCCGGCGGGGGGGCCCAACGATCCTTTCTGGCGGCAACCCCCGCAGCAACCGACTCCGCCTGAGCCGCGGCCGCTGCCCCCCGAGGGCGTCCCGGGATCCGCCTCACAGCTGACACCCGAGAAGGTTCCGGGATCCCTGTCCCAGGGTGTGCTCTTCGATTTTGACCCGGCGAGTGTCTCGCTCTCTCCCGGCGGACAACGCTCCGTTCTGATCCGCGCGAGCGGCGATGAGGTGATCAACGCCACGGTGCTTGCCGTGCGCTTCGACCCGTCGGTCGTGGCCGTTCTGTCCGTGCGGCCCATTTTGCCGGATCAGGGTGTGGCGGACGCCCACATCGAACCTGGCCGCGTGGTCGTGGAGATCCCGAGCACGGTCGGCGTGTCGGGCACGCGTGTCGTGGCGGAGATCACGCTGCAAGGAGTCGCCCCCGGACGCTCGACGCTTTCCTTCGAGAGGCCCGCCACCGAAGGCATCGTCACCCTCTCCGAGGCGACCGTGGAGGTCCGGTAATCCATGGCTCGTCTCGTTTCCCGTTTCCCGTCTCCCGTTTCCCGGGTCCGGGGCTTTACCGTCGTGGAGCTTGCCGTTGTGGCGGCGATGATCGCGATCCTCACGGCGATGGTCGTTCCCGTGACCCGATACACGATCAAGCGGCAGGACGAACTGGAGCTGCGGTACAACCTGCGTCTGATGCGCGACGCCATCGACAAGTACAAGCAGTACTCCGACGCCGGGCTCATCCCTCTCAAGATCGGCGGCGAGGGATACCCTCCCGACCTGGAAACGCTTGTGGAAGGCGTCGATCTGGTGGGCCAGGTGAGCAAAAAGCAGAAGTTCCTGCGCCGGATCCCCACAGACCCCATGACCAAGAAAGCGGAGTGGGGGTTGCTGTCCTATCAGGACGAGCCGGACTCGGTGTCCTGGGGCGGCCAGAACGTGTACGACGTGTACTCGCTCTCGACAAACCGAGGGATTGATGGAACGCATTACAGGGACTGGTGATCGGGCACGTGAAACGGAAAACGAAAAACGGAAAACGAAGGATGAATAGCCGGGACGGCTCTATGTCGTTTCCCGTTTCCCGTTTCCCGTTTCCCGCAGCGGGCTTTACCCTGCTCGAGCTCCTGGTGGTCATGACGATCATCGGGATCCTGGCTGCGATCGCGGTGCCGGCGCTGCGCGATTCGCCGCAGCGGGCGCGGGAATCCGCCCTGCGGGAGGACCTCTTCACGCTGCGCAGCGTGATTGACCAGTATCACGGCGACAAGGGACACTACCCGGCCGACTTGCAGACGCTCGTGGCGGAGGGTTACATCCGCAAGATCCCGCTCGACCCGATGACAAAAGCGGCCGAGACCTGGGTGCTCGCCTACGAGGAGTTGACCGCGGACGAAGAATCTGCGGGTGAGCCGGCGACTCCCGGAGTCATCGACATCCACAGTGGCTCCAACGCGAGGGGCCTGGACGGAACCTCTTACAAAGACTGGTGAGGAATTGAAGGATTGATTCATCGAATCATTGAAAGATTGGGTCAATGAATCAATGGGTCAATGAGTCGATGAATCAATCTCGCAAACAGTCGGGCTACACTCTCGTGGCCGTCGTCATCGGCATGGCCGTTTTGGCGATCCTGATCGCAGCGGTGGCTCCTTCGGTCGCCGTGATCATGAAACGGGATCGGGAGCAGGAGCTGATCTTTCGAGGCAAGCAGTACGCCCGGGGGATCGGTTTCTTTCTGAGACGGTACGGGCGCTACCCGACCGACCTCAAGGAGCTCTACGAGAACCGTCCCCGAACGATCCGCAAGCCCTGGAAGGATCCGATGTGCGACTGCAAGGACTGGTACCTGATCATCCAGGGCACGCCGGACGCCGTGCCCATAGGGAGCGGTGGCCCTCGCGGACCGGCTCCACCCGGGGGGTTGGGACCGCCGATCACCCCGAGGCCCACCCCTACTCCCGGAGTCTTTGGAAGCCCAACGGAGACAAAAAATGTCGGACCCATCGTCGGCGTCAGGTCGAGGGTCCATAAGGAAGCGCTCCAGGAGTGGAGGGGGCAAAAGTTCTACGACGAGTGGCGATTCATCGTGGGAGACGCGGACAGACAGACGGGTCCGTTTGCTCCAAACCCTCTGAAGCTGCCCTGACCGGCCGACTGCGCTCAGAAATAAGCCTTTATCTTTCAAGCCTTTAGATAATCTCGAGTCAGGCGATCGGCCCCCCGGGGGCCGCGATAGAATGGGGACGCCTGCCGGGGGCCCTGATGGTTCAAAAATTCGTCCTGGATAACGGCGCGACTGTCTTGATCGACCGGATGCAGGACGTTCGCTCTTTTGCCCTGGGGTTCTTTATTGGCGCAGGCTCCGGAGAAGAGCCGCCCGAGAAGCAGGGGATCTCCCATTTCCTGGAGCACGTCCTCTTCAAGCGGACCCGCCGCCGCTCAACGGTCGAAATCGCCCGGGCCATCGACCGCCTGGGCGGAGACGTGGATGCCTTCACGACGAAGGAGTACACGGGCTTCTACGTCCACACGCTCGATTCGCGTTTCCCCGAGGCCCTCGACCTGATGGGCGACCTCGTGCTTTCTCCCGACTTCCACTCGATCGATATCGAGGTGGAAAGGGGAGTGATCCTGGAAGAGATCGGGGAGTCCAACGACAACCCCGACGACCTGGCGCACGAGATCTTCGTCCGGTCATTCTGGAAGAGCCATCCCCTGGGCGCCCCGATTCTGGGGACCGCAGAGACGGTCAAGGGCATCCGGCTGACGGATCTCTATCGGTATTACCGCGAGAAGTACATTCCCGGAAACCTGATCGTTTCGGTCGCCGGTCACATCCGGACCAGGGAGTGCCTGGCCGCAATCGAGAGTCTTTTCCACCGCCGGGCGGCTCGCTCTGTTGCTTCCTCCAGGCGGCGTCCTCTTCCGGGGCGGCCGCGGGGGCATCAGCACCTTCAATTGAAGTCTCGCCGCGGTCTCGAGCAGGTTCACGTCTGCCTGGGCATGGAGGGACCGTCGCAGGCCTCCGAACGGCGCTTTGCGGCGAGTCTGCTCGATATCGTGCTTGGCGGCGGCATGTCCTCCCGTCTCTTCCAGGAGGTACGAGAGAAGCGTGGCCTGGCTTATTCGATCGCCTCTTCGCTCAACTCCTACCGGCTCGGCGGATACGAGACGATCGACGCGGCCTGCGCGCCGAAGAATCTGGCCAGGGTGCTGGAGGTCACGCTCCGGGAGCTGAGGAAGTTC
Organism: Thermoanaerobaculia bacterium; assembly: GCA_050745445.1. GTDB lineage: Bacteria > Acidobacteriota > Thermoanaerobaculia > UBA5066 > Gp7-AA6 > JBOGJN01. The sequence goes on along the minus strand of JBOGJN010000319.1, from coordinate 8,973 downwards.
AAGCGCGATGGCGTTCGCCCGCGGGAGCTCTCCTGGGCCAAGGAGAACCTGAAAGGCAACATGATCCTGGCCCTGGAGTCCACCGTTTCCCGCATGTCCATGCAGGCCCGGCAGCAGTTCTATTTCGGGCGAACGTCTCCCGCAGAGGAATTGATCGCCCGTGTCGAGGCGGTGGCGGCCGACGACATCGGCGAGGAGGCCGAACGGCTCTTCGACGGGCGGATCCTGTCGCTGTCCGTCGTGGGCAGTGTCGGACGGCTCCCGATCTCCGCTCCGGAACTGGCCTCTGCCCTCTGATCCCGGCCCGGTAGACGGGAGACGGTAAACGGGAGACGATAGGCTGCCTTGTTCGCCCGACAGCCGACGTCCGTGTTTCGCCCTCCCAATCGGCGATGGCCGAAATAAGAGTGCCTCTGACGGTCCTCCCTCACGGGGAGGGCCTACCGCTTCCCGGCTACGCCACCGCGGGTTCCGCCGGATGCGATCTGCGGGCCGCCATTGAGACGCCGTTGCTCATCTCGCCGGGGGACAGGGCGCTGGTCCCAACGGGGATTGCCGTGGCGATTCCCGGGGGTTTCGAGGGTCAGGTCCGGATGCGAAGCGGTCTCGCCTCCGAGAAGGGGCTCGCCCTGCTCAATGCACCCGGAACGATCGACAGCGATTACCGCGGGGAGATCCGGGTCATCCTGGCCAACCTCGGGTCCGAGCCCGTGACGCTCGAGCGCGGAGACCGCATCGCGCAGCTCGTCTTCGCGCCCGTGGCGCGGGCAGCCCTCGAGAAAGTGCCGGAGCTTCCTTCCACGGGGCGCAGTTCGGGCGGCTTTGGATCCACGGGGAAAAGCTGAGAGATGTCGGAATGCGCATTTCGAATTGCGAATTTTTGAATCCCACAAATCCGAAATCCGAAATCCGAAATCCGAAATCCGAAATTGGGTCGCGGTTCCGAGTTTCTGCTACTCTTAGTTTGTGCGCGTCACCGTGCTGGCTTCCGGCTCCGGCGGCAACTCCTGTGTCGTCGAGGCGGGGAAGACGCGAGTGATGGTGGACGCCGGCCTCTCGGCCCGGGAACTGGAGCGGCGGCTGGCCGAGCGCGGCATCGAACCCGAGTCGATCGCGGCGCTCTTCGTGACCCATGAGCACAACGATCATTCGAGCGGTGCGCTCGCCTTTTCGATGCGGTGGGGATCGCCGATCTTCACCACGGCCGGTACGGCGGCCGCCATGGATCTCGAGGGAGATCTCTTCTCCCCCTTCGTGCGGATCCAGCCGGGGCGCGAGGGGCGGGTCGGCGATCTCTCGTTCCGCTCCTTCGGGACGCCTCACGACGCGAACGAATCGGTGGCGTACGCTTTCGAGGCGGAGCAGGCGCGGCTCGTGGTCGCCTCCGACATTGGCCGCGCCGAGGAGGATTTCGTGGCGTTTCTGCGCGACGCCACGACTCTGCTGCTCGAATTCAACCACGATGAGGACATGCTTCGCGACGGACCCTACGTCTGGCCGCTGAAGCGCCGGATCTCGGGAGGCCTCGGCCATCTCTCCAACCGCCAGTCAGCCGAGGCGGTGCGGCACGCGGCGGGGCCGAAGTTGAGACGCGTTCTGGCCACACACCTCTCCCGGATCAACAATCGGCCTGCTCTTGTCCTGGCGGCTCTTGGCGAGGCTCTTGAGCGGTCCGGCTGGAGCGTTGCCTTCGGCACAGCCGATCAGGTCACGGGTTACGAGGAGTTCTCCGCGTGAGGGTAGAGGTCCGGGTCTACCCGAAAGAGGGCGTGCTCGACCCTCAGGGCAAGGCGATTGCCGCCGCCCTCGCGCGTCTGGGGCATGGCGCGGTCCGGGACGTCCGGGCCGGAAAGGTCTTCTTCCTGGACGTCGAGGGCGCCGACGCGGCCGCCGTCGAACGGGAGGCCCGGAAGATGGCCGAGGAGCTTCTCGCCAACACCGTGATCGAGGGATTCGACGTGAGAGCCGTGACATCGTGAGGACTGTTGCCCCATGAGATTCGGAATCGTGGTCTTTCCAGGCTCCAACTGCGACGCCGACTGCTACCACGTTGCCCGGGAGCTGCTGGGCTGCGAGGCGCAATACATCTGGCACAAGGACCGGGACCTGAAGGGCGCGGACGTGGTTCTTCTGCCGGGAGGCTTCGCCTACGGCGACTATCTTCGGGCTGGTGCGCTCGCGCGCTTTTCGCCGGTCATGGAGTCGGTCGCGGAGTTCGCCAGGGCCGGCGGGCCGGTGCTCGGGATCTGCAACGGGTTCCAGGTCTTGCTCGAGGCGGGGCTTCTTCCCGGCGCCGTGCGTGTCAATCGCGGCCTGCGGTACGTTTGCCGCGACGTCTTCCTGAGGGTCGAGAACAACCAGACGTTTTTCACGAGCCTCTACGAACAGGGCGGCGTGGTTCCCATGCCGATCGGCCACATGGAAGGCAACTACACGGCCCCACCGGAAACCCTGGAGGAGCTTCGCCGGGAGGGACGTGTCGTCTTTCGCTATTGCGATCGCGAGGGGCGCCTGGTGGACACCGCAAACCCCAACGGGGCGACGGACTCGATCGCCGGGATCTCCAACCGCGGCGGAAACGTCGTGGGTCTGATGCCCCATCCCGACCGCTGCTCGGAGGAGCTTCTGGGCAACGCGGCCGGCAGAAAGATGTTCGAGTCGGCGGTCATGGCTCTCGCCAGTCGGTGAGGATCATCGGAGACCCCAAATCCGAATTCTGAATTCCGAATTCCGAAATCGCCGTGATCACCGCCGACCTCATCAAGGAGCACAACCTTTCGACGGAAGAGTACCGACGCATCGTCCAGATCCTCGGCCGCGAGCCGAACCTTGTCGAGCTCGGCATCTTCTCGGCGATGTGGAGCGAGCACTGCTCCTACAAGTCCTCGCGGGTTCACTTGAGGCATTTTCCGACGTCGGGTCCCCGTGTGATCCAGGGTCCCGGCGAGAACGCCGGCATCGTGGACATCGGGGAGGGTCTCGCCGTCGCGTTCAAAATGGAATCGCACAACCATCCCTCTTACATCGAGCCCTATCAGGGCGCGGCAACCGGCGTGGGCGGGATCCTGCGGGACATCTTTACGATGGGGGCGAGGCCGATCGCCTCGCTCGACTCGCTTCGGTTTGGCAGCCTGGAGGCGCCCCGCATGAGGCATCTGGTGGACGGCGTCGTGCGCGGCATCGCGGGCTACGGCAACTGCATTGGGATCCCGACGGTCGGAGGCGAGACGACTTTCCATCCGGCCTACGACGGAAACATCCTCGTCAACGTGATGAACGTCGGGATCGTGCGCGCGGACCGCATCTTTCGGGGGCGCGCAGAAGGAGCCGGCAATCCGCTCGTCTATGTCGGTTCGAAGACCGGCCGGGACGGTATCCATGGCGCGACGATGGCCTCGGAGGAGTTCGCGGGGGACCAAACGCGCCAGAAGCGGCCAAGCGTTCAGGTGGGAGACCCCTTTACCGAGAAGCTCCTGATGGAGGCGTGCCTAGAGCTCTTTGAGACCGACGCCGTCGTCGGAATTCAGGACATGGGCGCCGCGGGACTGACGTCCTCCTCCTTCGAGATGGCGGGCCGCGCCGGCACCGGGCTGGAGCTCGACCTCTCGAGAGTGCCGGTGCGCGAGACCGGCATGACCCCCTACGAGATCATGCTCTCGGAATCCCAGGAACGCATGCTCCTGGTGGCGCGGCGCGACCGGCTCGCAGAGGCCCTTGCGATCTTCCGCAAATGGGACCTGGAGGCGGTCGAGATCGGGCGCGTCACCGACTCGGGGCGCGTGGTCGTCTTCTTCGAGGGCAAGATCGTCGCGGATCTTCCGGCGCGGCCCCTCTCGGAGGAGGCGCCTCTCTACGAGCGGCCGCGCGCCGCGGTCGTCCCCGCGGGTCCGGGCCGCTGGATCTCGGAGCCCGAGCCGGCCGATTCCGGCAGCTGCCTGCGGCGTCTCCTCTCTTGCCCGAACATCGCCGAGAAGTCCTGGATCTGGACGCAGTACGACCACATGGTCGGCACCAATACGGTCGAGAGACCCGGAGGAGACGCCGCGCTCGTGCGGGTCAAGGGGACGAAGAAGGCCCTGGCGTTGAAGAGCGACGTCAACCCCTTCTTCTGCGCTCTCGACCCGTATCGTGGAGGCATGCTCGCCGTGGCCGAAGCCGCTCGCTCGATCGCCTGTACGGGCGCCCGGCCGCTTGCGATCACGGACTGCCTGAACTTCGGCAACCCGGAGAAACCGGAGGTGATGGGGCAGTTCGAGGCGGCCGTGCGGGGCATCGCCGAGGCCTGCCGCGCTCTCGAGATCCCGGTGGTCTCGGGAAACGTGTCCTTCTACAACGAGACCGACGGCCGCGCGATCCCGCCCACGCCGACCGTCGGGATGGTGGGGCTGCTCGAGGACGTCGAAAAGCGCGTGCGGGTCCCGTTTCGCGGCGAGGGAGATGTCGTCGCGCTGCTCGGCGAGACGCGCGACGAGCTCGGCGGCTCAGAGTTCCTCCGGACCATCCGAGGCCGCGACGAGGGCCCCTGTCCGGAAGTGGGTCTCGCATCCGAACGGCGCCTGGTGGATCTCCTGGTCGCGCTTGCCGCGCACCGGAAGCTCTCCTCGGCGCACGATGTCTCGGATGGCGGTCTGGCGGTGGCCCTGGCCGAATGCGCGATGTCGGGTGGCCTGGGCGCCGAGATCCGGCTCGATTCGGATCTTCGGCCTTCCTCACTGCTCTTTGGCGAATCAACGGGTCGGGTGATCGTCAGTTTCCGCCCGGAGCAGGAGAGCGGGATACGAGCCTCGGCGGAGCAAAGCCGCCTGCCGCTGACCGTCCTCGGCCACGTCGGTGGCGACCGACTGCGGATCCTTATCGGCTCCCGCCTCGTCATTGACGAAAGCGTCGCAGCGCTCGCCGGTCTCTGGACCACGGCCTTCGCCCGCGCCATGGAAGCCCCCGACGTGCTCTAGCCGGTGCCTGGCTCTCGCTCGACACGATGTCCTCGCGTATGCTGCTTGTGAGGTGATGGCTGTGGGGAAGCAGGCTCCTGTGTCAACAATGTTCGACCGAATCACTTTCGATCCGGTGGTCATGGGGGGGCGCGCGTGTATTCGCGGGATGCGAATCACGGTCGCTCTCGTCGTCAATCTGGTGGCCAATGGCATGACGGTCGAGGAAATCCTGAGGGAGTACGCCGGCCTGGAGGCGGAGGATGTGCGGCAAGCGCTTCAGTACGCGGCCACTCTAGCGACTGAAGAGGTCTCCCGCTGAACGGTAACCAACGTTGAGATTCCTCGCGGATGTCGGCGTTTCGAACGCCACAGTCCGCGCTCTCCGAGACCTCGGGCATGATGTCTCCCAAAGCCGTTCAGGAGGGGCGTGTCGTTCTGACGTTCGACCTCGACTTCGGCGATCTCCTGGCTGCGAACAGAGAGTCTCTCCCGAGCGTCATCACGTTCCGTCTTCGGAATCAGTCGCCCGCCTCGGTAACTCCACGGCTCCTGTAGGTCATCTCAACTCGACCGCAAGAGCTTCTGAATGGGGTCGTGGTGATCGTGGAGGAGGGAGGCTACCGCCTTCGGAGGCTTCCCATCGAGCGCTGAAACCCGGCGCTGACGGGGCTCTGGAGAGCCGCTTCCCGCGCGCTATCGAAGCCCCCGACGTTCTCTAGTTCTTCGGTCGGGCGCTAGAATCTCGACACGGTGTCCCTTTCCGCCGGCACGCGGCTTGGCGCGTACGAAGTACTCGGCCCGCTGGGCGCGGGCGGGATGGGGGAAGTTTACCGGGCGCGGGACGCAAGGCTCTCGCGCGACGTCGCGATCAAGGTTCTGCCGGCGGAGGTCTCCGCAGACCGGCAGCACCTGTCCCGCTTCGAGAAGGAGGCGCGCGCCGCATCGGCCTTAAACCATCCCAACATCGTCACGATCCACCAGATCGGCGAAACGGGCACAACCCATTTCCTGGTCATGGAGCTGGTCGATGGGAGGACGCTGCGGGAGATGCTCCTCTCCGGCCCGCTCCCTGTTTCGAGCGCCCTCGACATCGCCCGGCAGGTCGCGACCGGCCTCGCACGCGCGCACGAAGCCGGGATCGTGCACCGGGACTTGAAGCCCGAGAACCTGATGGCCCGGAGAGACGGCCTCATCAAGATCCTCGACTTCGGGCTCGCGAAGCAGACGTTCATCCCTTCCGGGGGAGATGCCTCGAGCCTTCCCACGGAGACGGCGACGGTCCAGGGAGTGATCATGGGCACGCTCGGGTATCTCTCGCCCGAGCAGGCCCGCGGCTTCCCGGCCGACTTCCATTCCGATCAGTTCTCCTTCGGCGCCGTCCTCTACGAGATGGCAGCGGGGAAGCGGGCCTTCGAGCGCCAGACGGGAGCCGACACGCTCTCGGCGATCCTTCACGAGGAGCCCGAACCGCTCGAGCGGGCCAATCCAAGGGCGCCGCGGGAGCTTCAACGGATCGTGGAGCGTTGTCTCGCGAAGGACCCCGAGCAGCGGTACGCCTCGACGGCAGACCTGGCCCGCGAGCTCGAGAGGCTCGAGGAGCGGGTCACTCACGGAATCCTCGAGGCGCCGCCGGCGCGCCCGAGAACGCATCGCCGGCGCGCGCTCTGGATCGGCGCCTTGGTCTTCGGCTTGCTCGCCGCCTTAGGAGTCTGGCGGGCGGGCCGTGCCGGCCGGCCATCCGTTTCCTCGACGCCGGCAGCCGCCCCCTCCATCGCGATCCTTCCCTTCCAGACTCTCGGCGTCGGCGCCGAGGAGGACTACTTCTCCGACGGGATGACCGAGGCGATCATCACCGAGGTCGCAAAGGCGAGGGGTCTCCTCGTCGTCGCGCGCAACAGCGTCGCGCGGTACAAGGGCCAGGCCGTGGACGTGAAGAAGGTCGGGGAGGAACTGAAGGTCCGCTACGTCCTGGAAGGCAGCCTCCAGCGCGCCGGCGACCGGCTCCGCGTCCACACGCAGCTGATCGACGTTCCGACGGGGTTCCACCTCTGGGCCGAGCGGTACGACCGCGCGATGAAGGACGTCTTCGTTCTGCAGGACGACATCGCCTCCAACATCGCAACTGCCCTCAAGGTCCAGCTCAAGACGACGGAGCCGGGCCTCGCCTCCTCGCCCCCCACGGAGAACCTCGAGGCCTACGAGGCCTACCTGCGCGGGAGGTTCGTGACTCTGGAGGCCTACACGAGAGGCGACGGAGCGGGGCTCGACCGGGGGATTGCGCTGCTGGAGCGGGCTACGACTCTCGACCCGCAGTTTGCGCCGGCCCACGCGGAGCTCGGAAGGAACTACGTCCGGAAGTACTTCGGCTATGAACCGAAGGAGCAGTGGAGAGAGAAGGCCTATGTGGAGATCCAGAAGGCGCTCGCTCTGGACACGAACCTCCCAGACGCCTACGTCGCACGGGCGCGGCTGACCTGGACGCTCGACAAGGGTTTTCCGCACGAAGCGGCTCTCGAGGATTTGCGCCGAGCTCTCCAGCTCAACCCCAGTCACGCGGGCGCACACGGGGAGGTAGCGCAAATCTACTGGCACGTCGGCTTTCTAACGGAGGCCCTCGACGAGGCGTCCCTGGCGTTGCGCCTGGACCAGACCCTCCTCGGTCCCGCCGGGTCCATCGCGCGTGTCTATCTCTACGAGGCCAAGTACGGAGACGTCCTCGCGCTGTACGAACGGTATCCGGGGCTCGTCTCGGACGCCCACACGAACGGAGACGAGAAGGTCCGGGCGTTGACGCGGCTGGGGCGTGACGCGGAGGCGTCGCGCCGCCTCGAGGAGATCCTTCAGAGAGTTCCCGAGGCCTTCGTCCACTTCGCGGACCGCGCCGTACTTCGTGTCCGCGCCGGCGACCAGCGGGCGGCCGAGGAGGACATTGCCCGCGCGATCCGCCTCGGCCAGGGCTTCGGGGCACTCCACCACGCCGAATACTCGATCGCCACGGCGTACGCCCTCATGGGGAAGAAGCGGGAGGCTCTGGACTGGCTGAAGAAGACGGTCGACGACGGGTTGCCGTGCTACACGCTCTACGAGAAGGACCCGCTGCTCGACAGCCTCCGCGGTTATCCGGAGTTCAAGAGTTTCCTCAAGCACCTGGAGGAAGAGCGGGAGCGCTTCCGTGCCTCACTGCTTCCTCACTGAGGCCGGCCCAGCCTGGGGATCTCCTTCGCTTTCGGGTAGCTCACCTTCTCCAGAAACAGCCCCGAAGGCGGCGCCGTCCACTTTGCGGGCTCGTTCGACTTCTCCCGGAGCAGCCTTTCGATGTCCGAGGCGTCGAGGTTGCCTCGGCCGACTTCCACGAGCGCGCCGACGATGCGCCGGATCATCTTCCAGAGGAAGTGGGAGGCTTCGACGCGGTGGTGAATCTCGCGCTCCCAGTCGATGAAGTCGCTCAGCCGATGGGCGCGGAGTGTGCCGCGAAGGGTGAGCACCCCTTCGCAGCTTTCGTCAGGTGCCCTGTGACCGGGTTCTCGCTGTGGAAAAGCGTCACCTGGACCCTTTCCCTGGGGGGGCACCTCTTGCTGTAGTCGGCTCCGAATGCGATCGTTCCCACCCACGCGCCGTTACTCATCCTTTGCTCTCCATCGACTCGGTCCCTAGCGTTCGTCGCTACCGGGTCAGTTCGATGGAGACCCCTTGCCCGGCGACGCTGATCCGAGTCGAGGAGGCCCACCCAGAAAGATTGGCCCACACTTGCTCGTTAATCCAGAGCTTGAGCTGCAGCCCTCTCCCGTACAGTGTGCCCTCAAGCATCCACCATCCCTCGCTTGTCGAAAAGTCTCCGGTGACCCTGTCGCCCAAGTGGTAAAGCGTCGCCTGGATCTGTTCACTGGAACCCCGTTGACTGAAGGTCCCCGACCACACGCCGTTGAGATCGACGCCCTCTCGAGCGATGTAGGGGTCGGGCGCGGGCTGGGTCGGTGTCGGGGACGGTGACGGGAATGGGGCCGTCGGCCCGGCCTCGTCCCGACAGGCTGGAATGAGG
>JBOGJN010000318.1:0-1083 GCA_050745445.1 Thermoanaerobaculia bacterium | reverse complement strand
GAGTCGAGGGTCGAGAGTCAAGAAGGCAGCCCGGCCGCTCGGCTCCCAAACTCTGGACTCTTGACGCTAGACTCTTGACTTCTTCATGGCGGAGAGGGGGGGATTCGAACCCCCGGTACCTTTTGGGCACACACGCTTTCCAAGCGTGCTCCTTAAGCCACTCGGACACCTCTCCGGGGCGGCAGAGGATATGACAATCGAAACATCAGAGTCGAGGCCGACCGGGGTTCGGGGCCGGCCGCAGCGAATAGAATGCTTCCGAATCGATTGACGCCAGGAGCGCGTAAATAACCATGAGTGCGACTGAACCCACCGATCTGGACCTCGTCCGCCGCATCAAGGCGGGGGACGAGAAGGCCTTTGAGCTGATGGTCCAGCGCTACCACGCCCGCGTCTATTCGCTTTCCTATGGCGTTTTGCGCAATGCCGAGGACGCGGAGGAGGCCACACAGGACGCGTTTTGGACGCTCTACCGCAAGCTCGGCACGTTCGATGAGTCCCGAAAATTCTTCTCCTGGTTCTACCGCGTGGCTTTGAACGCCGCCTATAGCCGCGCCCGCCGGCGGGGAGCGCTTCCCACGGTGCCGATCGAGGAGCACCTGCCGAAGTTCTCCTCCGACGGGCATCTGGCCTCGCCGGAAGCCCGCGACTGGAGCCCCGCGGTCGAGGATGCGGCCGCCGCGCGCGAGCTGGCGACACGCGCGGGAGAATTCATAGCGGAGCTGCCTGCCGCCTATCGGGACGTGATCTGGATGTACGACGTGGAAGAGATCCCGGCGGCTGAAATCGCCGAGACCCTCGAGATCTCGATCCCGGCCTTCAAGTCCCGGCTCCACCGGGCGCGGCTCTACGTGCGTCAGAGGCTCTCCGAGATCTCGCGGCCAACGGCGCGGGCGGAGGCAGCGGGATGAAGCGTAAAGACTCGGGCTGCCACGGTCCGGAAGGTTCCCGGGACCTCACGTGCGAGCGTCTCGTGCTCGAAGCGTTGCTTGAGTACGAGGAAGGCAGCATGCCCGAGACCGAGCGCGCGGAGTTCGAGCGGCACCTGACGCTCTGCCCTCCGTGTGTCTGCTTTCTGACGAC
>JBOGJN010000317.1:0-5547 GCA_050745445.1 Thermoanaerobaculia bacterium | reverse complement strand
GCCGCCTGGTCGTAGGCCATCTTCTCGAAATGCGGCACGCGCCAGAACACGTCGGTCGAGTAGCGATGAAATCCTCCACCCACCCGGTCGTGCACGCCGCCGTCGGCCATCCGGTCGAGTGTCAGCGTTGCCGCTTCCAGAGCCCGCTTGCTTCCCGTCAGCGTGTAGCGGGCGAACAGGAAGTCGACCGCCGCGCCCGCGGGGAACTTTGGGCCGGGGGAGCGGGAGAAGCCTCCGTTTTCAGAGTCCACGGTGTCGAGCATGGCCTTCTCCATCGCGTCGAGCGTGGCCGTCGAGAGCTTCCCCGGCGAGGAGGGCGCGCCGCGCCCGAGGTCGGCGAGTTTCTTGGCGATTTCTCCCGTCTTCTGGTAGATCTCGTTTTTCTTGCCCTGGTAGAAGTCGGCGAGCCTCGGGAGCAGCGTCTTCAGGCCGGGCCCGTACGGTCCATCCTCCGCGGAGAAGTACGTCCCGCCGAAGAAGACCTCGCCGGTCGGCGTGAGAAACGCCGTCAAGGGCCAGCCGCCTCCGCCGCCCACGGCCTGGACTGCCCGCTGGTAGCGCCTGTCAATGTCGGGCCTTTCGTCTCGGTCCACTTTGATGGCCACGAAGTGTTCGTTGATGAGCCGGGCGATCTCCAGATTCTCGTAGTTCTCGCGGTCCATGACGTGGCACCAATGGCACCAGACCGCACCGATGTCGAGGAGGATCGGCTTGTCCGACTTCTGCGCGAGGGCGAATGGCTCGGGGTCCCAGGGATACCAGTGGACCGGCTGATGAGCGGCGCTCGAGAGATACGCCGAGGGCTGTCCGGCGAGGTGGTTGCCGGACTGCGACATGGCCGCTACGGGAAAATCTGCAGTCAGCCAAAGTAGGAGCGCGACCGCGAGTGACTGGAGGTCCCTCATGCCGGTCGCCAACGGTGAGCAGGACGCACGAATTCCGCTGGCCGCTCTCGGAGGGGCCGAATCTTCAAAGGCTCAGGGTGTCTGGCGGCCCTGCCCACGTTTTTCTCCTAGCCGCTCGGTCAGGCGGGCCAGCGCCCGGGGAAGGTCTGGCTTCGCCGTGAGGACGGGACGCAGGGGGTCCTCCTTGAGACGCCGCATCCGCGCGGGCAGCGTCCGGATCGTGAACTTTTTCGGATCGAGTCTGCCGTGGACCTCGCTCCAGTTGAGCGGTGCCGAGGCCGTCGCGCCGGGCAGTGGCCGCGCGGAGAAGGGGCCGGCGATCGTGCGGCCGTGGCCGTTCTGGAGATAGTCGAGATAGACGCGGCCGCCGCGGGAGCCGATGGCGCGCGCCGTGGTCGCGATCTCGGGCAGGTCCTGTTCGACCACCCGGGCGAGGACCTCGGCGAGCGCGCGGGATTCGGCATACGTGCACTGGCCGCCGAGCGGGATCAGGATGTGCAGGCCGGTGGCGCCGCTTGTCTTGATGAAACCGGGGAGCTCGATCTCCTCGCAGAGCGCGTGGATCGCCCGGGCCACCTGGACGACATGCGCGAAGGGCGCCTTCTTGGGATCCAGGTCCACGATCGACCAGTTGGGTCTTTCCAGGGCCTCGACGCGGCTCGACCAGACATGGAGCGGGATCGAGCCCAGGTTGACGACATAGAGGAGCGTTTCCAGATCGTCGCAGACGAAATAGTCGATCTCCCGCTCCGCGTGCTCGCTCCAGATGCGTTCGGTGCGGACCCAGTCCGGCGCAAAGGAGGGGGCGTCCTTCTGGAAAAAGGATTTGCCGGCGATGCCGTCGGGGTAACGCGTCATGACGATCGGCCGGTCCCGCAAATACGGCAGCAGCCATGGGGAGATCTCCCGGTAGTATTGGATTAGGTCCCCCTTCGTGTACCTTTCCTGCGGCCAGAAGACCTTATCCAGGTGGGAGAACGGGACTTTGCGCTCGGGCGCCTCGACGACCGGGGCCGGCGCAAGCTCCGCGGGGTCTCCCTCGCGGACGCACTCTTCGATCGGCTTGTCGTCGCGAAAACGCAGGAACGCCGGCTGGCGAAGCAACCCCTCTTTGGTCCACTCCTTGTAACGGACCTCGCAGACCATGCGCGGCTCCACCCAGACATGCTCCTTGCCCTGCGGGAGCGCCCCCGAGCAGGCAGGAGTGTCCCGCTCGGCGGAGGCCAGTTGGGCCCGCAATTGCTTGAGCTGCTTCTCGGTAAACCCCGTCCCCACACGCCCGGCGTAGACGAGGCTGCCGCCGTCGTAGACCGCCAGATGCAGGGCGCCGAAACCCGCCCTTGAACCGCGCGGTTGCGTCAGCCCGACCACCACGAAGTCGCCCGTGCGGTCCAGACGCACCTTGATCCAGTCGCCCGAGCGCCCCGCCCGGTAGGGGGCGTCGGCCTTCTTGCCGACGATGCCTTCGAGCCCCATCGCCCGGACCTGCTCGAAGAGCTCTTCTCCGCGCTCTTCGACGTGGTCGGCGTATCGCAGGGGGCCGGCTCGCGGCAGCAGAAGCTTCAAGAGTGACTTTCTCTCCGAGAGTGGCAGTGCCCGCAGGTCGAAGTCCTCGAAGGCCAACAGATCGAAGGCGTAGAGGGTCGCGGGCAGCTCGACCGAGGCCCGTTCGATCTCTGCCGGCCTTTGGAGGAGCGCGCGACTCTGCAAACGCTGGAAGCTTGGCCTGGCCCGCTCATCCAAGACGACGATCTCGCCATCCAGGACGAGCGAGTCGAAGGGCAGAGCGCGGATGGCCCGGGCGAGATCCGGAAAGGTCGCGGTCGCGTCCATCCCCCGCCGGTAGAAGAGGTGTGCCTCGCCGCCTTCGCGCGCGGCCACGACGCGAAAACCGTCGTACTTCAACTCGAAGACCCAGCCGCGGGCGGAGAAAGGCTTCTCGCGCGTCTGTGCCAGCATCACGCCGATGTCCCGGCCCCGGACGCGGCGGCGCGGCGCGGAAAGCCGCAGCAACTCCTCCCGGATCTGGGCTGCCCGGCTGTTTCCGGAGGCAAGCTCCGCCAGCGTGAGCCCCGAGAGGATCGACTCCTCCGGCAGCGCCCCGCCGGCCTTCGCCCAGACGTCGCGCTCCTTGATCAGCAGCCATTCCTTGCTCTGCTCTTTGCCTTTTCGTTTGGTCCGAACGAGCGTCCAGACACCGCGCAGCTTGTAGCCCTGCAGTTCGAAAAGGAGCTTGCCCTTGCGCGCTCCCTCCTCGGGGTCCTCCTTAGGCAGCCAGCGCCCGCGGTCCCAGACGATCACCTCGCCGGCGCCGTAATTGCCCTCGGGGATAACCCCCTCGAAGTCGGCGTACTCGACCGGGTGGTCCTCGACCTCAACGGCCAGGCGCTTCTCGGTGGGGTCGAAGGAGGGGCCCTTCGGCACGGCCCAGGACTTCAGGACCCCTCCCCACTCCAGGCGAAAGTCGTAGTGGAGCCGCCGGGCCGCGTGCTTCTGGACGACGAAAAGACGCGGGCGGTCCATGCCTGCGCGGCCGAACGGCTCCGGCGTGCGGGAGGCGTCGCGTTTGGCCCGGTATTTGTCGAGCGGCATGGCTCCTTTTGCCCGGGTCCATGTTACAGTTGTCGGCCCTAAACCCATGAGTGCGCGGCCGATAGCCACCGGGACGGTCTCTTTTGGGCTCGTGTCCATCCCGGTCAAGCTCTATGCGGCCGGCAACCCTTCGGCGGCGATCTCCTTCAACATGCTGCACGGCAAGTGCGGCTCGCGGCTGAAACAGCAGTACATCTGCCCGAAGGAAAACGAGGTCGTCCCGCGGGACCAGACGGTCAAGGGTTTCGAGTTCTCCAAGGACCGGTATGTCACCTTGACGGCGGAGGAGTTGAAGGCGCTGGAGGAGCAATCCACGCAGGCGATCGAGGTCGTCGAGTTCGTGCCGATGTCCCGGGTGGATCCGGTCTATTTCGACAGGACGTACTACCTCGGTCCCGACAAGGGGGGCGCGAAGGCCTACCGGCTGCTTTCCGAAGTGATGAAGGAAACCGGCCGGGTGGCGCTGGCCAAATACGCGGCGCGAGGCAAACAGTACCTGGTGATGCTGCGTCCCTTGGAGGGCGGTCTTGTCATGCAGCAGCTTCTCTACGCCGACGAGGTCCGTCCCTTCTCGGAGGTGCCGCTCGAGACGACGGACGTCAAGGAGAGCGAGCTCCAGCTCGCCAAGCTCCTGGTCGAGCAGAAGGCCTCGGACACTTTCCGGCCGGAGGCCTATGAGGACGAGGTGCGCAAACGGGTGACGGATCTCATCCAGAAGAAGACCGAGGGACAGGAGATCTCGCTCGCGCCTCCCGAACCTGGCGGGGCCCAGATCATCGACCTGATGGAGGCGTTGAAGGCGAGTCTTTCAAAGAAGTCCGCTTCCGCGGAAGCATCTGCTGACTCCGCGGGTGCACAGGCGGAACGCAAGCCCGCCAGACGCGCACCCCGGCGGGCTGGCGAGATGCGCACGGAAGCCTTCAAGAAATAGCTGTCAGCTCTCAGCCCTCAGCCAGCCCCTGGTCCTTGTTGTTCTCTTCAGCTGATAGCTGACAGCTGACAGCTGACAGGTGACAGCTTCTCCCGGCGACGACGGCTATAGTTCTCTTCTCGTGAAGGGCTACGGCACCCGCGAGGTCGCGCAGATCCTGGGTCTTTCGGCCGGACAGGTGCGCGCCTACGTACGGGCCGGTTTTCTCTCTCCGGAGCGTGGTTCCCGGGGTGGATTCCGCTTCTCCTTCGAGGATCTGGTGTTTCTGCGCGCGGCGAGCGGGCTGCTCAAGGCGCGCATCGGGCCGCGGCGCGTGAGGCGGGCTCTTTCCAGGCTGCGCGACCGTCTGCCGGCGGGGCGCGGTCTGACCGGCCTTCGCATCGCGGCGGAGGGGGACCGGATCGTCGTCGGAGATGGCACCGCCCGCTGGCAGCCGGAGTCGGGGCAGATCCTCTTCGACTTTGGCGTCGAGGAGCTGGCGAAGCGCGTGGCCCCTCTGGCGCGGCGAGCCTTCCGGCAAGCCCAGGAGGAGCCGGAAGGGCTCTCGGCCGACGACTGGTACGAGTGGGGCTGCGAGCTCGAACACACGTCGGCCTCCGAGGCGCTGGAGGCCTACGGCCACGCCCTGGCCCTCGATCCGGCTCACGCCGAGGCGCACGTTAACCTGGGCCGTCTGCTGCATGAGGAGGGGGACGCGGCCGCGGCCGAGCAGCACTACCGCCGGGCGCTTGCGACGGAGCCGCGCAACGCGACGGCCGCCTTCAACCTGGGCGTGGCCCTGGAGGATCTCGACCGGGAGGAGGCCGCTCTCGAGGCCTACGAGAGAGCCGGAGCGCTCGATCCAGAAAACGCCGACGCACAGTACAACGCCGCGAACCTCTGTGAGCGGCTCGGCCGGCGGGCGGCCGCCCTGCGGCACTGGAAGACATACCGCACGCTGCTGCGCAGCGGTTCTGCCTAGGGCGTGGTTTCTGCTTGACCGTTGACGGGACTACCCATACTCTTGCCGGCAAATCCACTCAGCGTCAGGAATAGGAGGAGTGCATGTCCTCTCGCCGTTTTGCCCTGCTGGCTGCCGCCCTCACGGTCTTTGCGCCCGCCGGGCTGTCGGCGCAGAGC
>JBOGJN010000316.1:0-3384 GCA_050745445.1 Thermoanaerobaculia bacterium | reverse complement strand
GTCTCGTGCTCGTCGATCTCGAGGGTCGGATCTTTCACATGAACCGGCAGGCGGAGATCCTGTTAGGGCAACCCGGTCCCCGCGCCGCCGGAACCTTGCTGCGCGCCCGGCTGAGGCACCCTGCGCTCGCCGCGTTCTGGGCCTCCGCCGCCCAGGAGAGCGGGCCCGCAACTTCCGAGGTTCGTCTCTCTCCCGGGAAGCCTGATCCGTGCGACCGTTTCTCCGTGCTTGTCCGCCTCCGGCGAGCCGATCGGCAAGGCGCTTCTCCTCCGTGACGTCACGCGCGAGAAGAAGATCCAGATCGAGCTGTCGGCGTCCGTGGCCCGGCGGCTCGTGGAGATGGCCGGTGGGGGTGACGCGAAAGAACCCCTTCCCGCGCTCACCAAGAGAAGTTCGAGATTCTTCGTCTGCTGGCGGGAGGTCTGGGCAACAGCGCGATCGCTGCGCGATTGCATGTCACGGTGAACACGGTGGGCACGTGTTAGCGAACACCCAAATGCGGCCAGGGCGGAACACTTGAAAACCGGCCACTTCAGGTAGCGGTTTTCGGGCATCCTCCTTCGTTCTGATGAAGGGGGGTGTCGATGCCGAACTACTTGAAACTACTTCAGCGAAAACAAGTTATCGCGCTTCTGGATCTCGGCTGGAGCTACCGCCGCATCCAGGCCGAAACGGGTGTGCGCCGCGAGACCATCTCGCGGTACGACCGGGAGCGGCGGGGAAATGCGGCCAAAGTGGTCCCCGGCTCGGAAGGGCCCGCGGGGCCTGAGGATGGCGGAACTCCGCCCCCGGACGGTTCAAATGCGGCCAAAACGTTCCCCGGCTCGGGTTCAAACCCGGCCAAAGTGTTCCCCGGCTCCGCCCTCCCTGACCGTTCCGCGGCCAGGGCCTTCCACAACGCGATCGTGGAGAAGATGGGATCGAGGCTGAGCCTCCAGAGGATCTGGCAGGACCTCGTCGAGGACTACGGCTACGGGCACAGCTACGAGTCGATCAAGCGGTACGTACGCACCCTCCCCGGCCCCGTCCGCGTCGTCGGCGTCATGTACGCCGAGCCAGGCGAGGAGGCCCAGGTCGACTTCTTCCAGGGTGTTCCCACCCTCGAGCGGGCGACGGGCCAGTGGCGCCGTCCCTGGGTGTTCCGCATGACGCTCGCTCACTCCCGTCATGGCTACGAGGAGGCCGTCTGGGAGCAAAAGCTCGACAGCTTCCTCGCCCTGCACGAGAACGCCTTCCGCGACCTGGGCGGGGTCCCTCGTGTCGTTCGCCACGACAACTTAAAGGCGGCCGTCGTCCGCGCCTGCCTCTACGATCCCGACGTCAACGAGGTCTACACCGCCTTCGCTCGGCACTGGGGCTTCACGCCGCTTCCGACCCGTCCCCGCAATCCTCGAGAAAACGGCAAGCAGGAGCGCAGCGGGGGGTACGTCAAGGACAACGCCCTCAAGGGTCGGCGCTTCGACAGCCTCGAGGAGCTCAACGCGCACCTCCAGCACTGGAATCGAGCCATCGCGCGCCTTCGGATCCACGGAACAACGCGCCGGCAGGTCTACACGCACTTTCTCGAGACCGACAAACCCGCCCTGTCCCCGCTCCCGGCCGAGTCGTTCGCCTTCTTCGAGTCGGGCACGCGCACGGTCCACCCCGACGGCCACGTCGAGGTCCGCGGCGGGTACTACCCGGTGCCGGCGCATCTGCCGGGTAAGGACGTCCATTTGCTGGGCAAGGATGTCCGTGTGCGGTGGGACAAGAGGCTCGTCCGCGTCTACTTCGGTGAGATCCAGGTCGCCGTCCACACGCGTGTCGCGCAAGGGACGTACGCTCCGTCCCCTGGGGGACCACCGGCCCAGACGTCCTCGCAGAAAGCGCTCATCGAGCGCCTCCTCGGCCGCTGCGGGCAGGTTGGCGCTGAGCTGCGGAACTGGGCCGAGCAGGCCCACACCGAGCGCGGAGTGCGGGCAATCCGGCTCATCCAGGGAGCCCTCGCACTGACCCGCACCCACCCCAAAGAACGCGTCCTGCGGGCGGCGCGCCTCGCCGCCGAGCACCGGCTGTTCCGCCTGAAGGCTCTGCGGCGCCTGGCCGAGCAGGGCGCGGCGGTGCCATCCGGGCGACGGCTGATCGAAGAACA
The DNA here is from genome assembly GCA_050745445.1 of Thermoanaerobaculia bacterium. Lineage (GTDB taxonomy): Bacteria > Acidobacteriota > Thermoanaerobaculia > UBA5066 > Gp7-AA6 > JBOGJN01. The sequence continues at coordinate 1,253 of JBOGJN010000316.1, read as the reverse complement.
TCCCGCCATCCGCCCCATGACCCAGTACTCACTGAAGGAGCTGCCATGAACCCACAACTCACAACCCAGCTACGACACCTTCGCCTCTCCGGCATGGCCGAGGCGCTTCCCGTGCGGCTCGAGCAGGCCCGCAGCGGCCCGCTCGGCCACGGAGAGTTCCTCGAGCTGCTCGTCGGCGATGAGCTCGCCCGTCGCTCCGACCGCCTGTTCGCCCGCCGTCTCAAGCAGGCTGGGATCGTCGAGGTCAAGGAACTGTCCGACTTCGACTTCACGTTCAACCCCAAGATCCCCAGGGCGAAGCTCGTCGATCTCGCCACGGCGCGGTTCGTCGCGACCCATCAGGGGGTCCTCCTGATCGGCCCGCCGGGCCTCGGGAAGTCCCACGCTGCCACCTCGATCGCGGTCGGGGCGATCCGCGCCGGCTACCGTGCGCTTCTCCGGAGCGTCTTCGATCTCGCCCAGGACTTCGCCGAAGCCGAGGCCGCTGGAGAGCGCCGCGACCTCGTCAGCACCCTCACCCGCGCCGACCTCCTTGTGCTCGAGGACTTCGGCATGAAGAAGCTCGGTCCCACGGCGGCCGAGGATCTGCTCGAGATCTTCGTCCGCCGTCATGAAAAGGGCTCGACCCTCATCACGACGAACCGCCCCACCGAGGACTGGGGACAGTTCCTCGGCGACGTGCCCGCAGCGACAGCCATCCTGGACCGCTTCCTGGAGCACGCCGAGGTCATCGCGATGCAGGGGAAGAGCTACCGGCTCCACCAGCGGGCCCGGCGCGCCGCACGGGGGGAAGAATGACCCCGCGCGACCGGCTTCAGAAGCCGGATCCGGGGGGGTGTCCAGATATGGACCGGGTCGAGATCGCTTGTCCTGGGGCATCCTACGCGGTCGTTTTGAAGGAAACTGGCCTGTGGATCCTGACGGCCTGTGGAAAACACAGAACAGATGCGTTTCCCACGAGGCCTTGCACGGCGCACACTACGCGCCGCGCACAGGCTCCACAAGGCCCTGCTACTGGTCTCTCCCTCGGTGAGGACTTGAAAAGGTGAGAGGAGCTACAGGATACTGACCACCCGCTACCTCGAGTGGCCGGTTTTCAAGTGTTCCCCCGTGGCCGCTTTTGAGTGTTCGGTGACACATGGGACCAAACTCACTTTCATGGGGAGTTACGACGGGCCAAGCACTACGGTACATGATCGTTCCGTAGATCTAGTTCTCGCGTTGCCCGAAGATCTATATGAAACGATCAAAGC
>JBOGJN010000315.1:0-1982 GCA_050745445.1 Thermoanaerobaculia bacterium | reverse complement strand
CCCCGATACCCCCCACCGGAATCCCGCGACCATTCCCTCACGCCCTCTCGCGCAACGCCGGGAAGAGCGACCGCCGGTTCCCCCGACCACCACCGGTCATCGGGGACGCCGAGATCTTCAGGCTCTTCTGGGAATGTTTGGCACTCCCCTCGGAGATCCACTGTATTGAAATCCGTCTACTCAAGCTTTCCGCAGATTCGAAGGATCTTGAGCCTCAGGTAGTCACGGTCATGGAACCCATAGGCTTGCTTCTTGATGGTGCCGACCACGTTGTTGAACCCCTCCGCCATGCCGTTGGCGACCCTGTAGTGGAAGAAGTTCTCGATCCCGCTCCGTCGCCGCTCAATCGTGTCGAGGACCTTGAGCAACTCCGGCACGCCGCTCTCCCGAACCTGCGCCTCCCACGCCTTGAGTCGCTTCCGGCCATCGGGGAGGTTCGTCGCCTTGAAGACGTCGCGGAACGCTTCCTTGAGGACGTAGCCCTTCGTGAGGTCCGTGTTCGCGTCGAGGATCTCCTGGAGGGAGACCTGCTGCGTTCTGCTCAGCTTCTCGCGGGCGCGCAACAGCACGTAGCGCTGTCCCTTGATGATCCGTCGCCCGGCGGGTGGCAACTCGCGCTGGAGCCGACGGCGGATTTCGTCGAGCGCGTCGTGCACGATCTTGCTCACGTGGAAGTGGTCGAAGACGAGGGCCGCCTTCGGCAGGCGCTGTCGCAAGACCTTGAGGTAGGGGTCGTGCATGTCCGTGACGACGACCTTCATGCGGCGGCACCGCTTCGCTCCGAGCCACGTCAGGAAGCGGCCGACCGCTCGTCCATCGTTGCCGTGCGTCGCGTAGATGACCCGACGTCCATCCAGGTCCGTGACCAGGGTCAGGTACTTGTGCCCTGTCTCGTAGGACACCTCGTCGATGCCGATCCTCGTGATACCGTCCAGGTTCTGCTTGCGCAACAGTCCCCGGATGTAGCGGACCTCCGCGTCCTTCACCGTGTCCCAGTCGAGCGCCATCCGTTTCGCCACTGCTTTCACCGTCGAGTCGCCGGTCAACCGGAAGAGGTGCTCCTCCAGGCGTCTCGTACACCGAGCGTACCGCCGCGCCAGCGTGACGGGCACCTCCGGCCGGCCGCACGTGCGACACCAGACGCGGTACACCTGCACGCGCACGTCCATGTGGCGGCGGCCGATGTCGAGATCCCGCAGCAGGCGCCGCCGACATGGCTGCCCATCCCCGACCGCGATGCGGCAACGGGGACAGCGGAAGCGCGTGTGCTTGGGCACCAGTGTGAGCCGGCCCCAGCCAGCCCACCGCTCGACTGCCACGAGAACGTACCTCGGCAGGTCGAACAACGCTCGGATGCTTCTTGCCGTCGCCCCACTGCCTCTGTCTGCCATCGGGACCTCCCGACGGCAAAGGTGCACCCGCGCGCTGACAACGGAGGCTATCTGAGACGCGCGGCAGGCGCCGGATCAACGTCCGCGAAGACGGACACCATGCTCGCGTCTCCGCTTGGCATGGACATTGACCAATCAGCACATCTCTGTGCCAAACATTTCCGGAAGAACCTCATTTTTCTCCGGCAGAAGGCGGGTCCGAGCCGGCCAACCCCGAGGTCCCTTTGACGAGGACACTCAGACGCGGTTCCTCAGCATCAGCTCCTTCGGGGCGGGTTCAGGTAGACCTGGTCGGCGAGGGAGCCGACAGGCGAGGGAAGCGCGGCGACCGCACAGTGAACGCCTCGACGATGCGTGGCCGTGCCCTCGTGGCCGTTCACCGCTCGACTCTGTCCTGCAGCGCGCTCCGTCATTGCGGAGGGTTCGGCGGCGCGTAGAATCGAGCGCGTCACGAGAGCGAGAGGAGGCGACGGCATGGCGAAGGCGATCTTCCGCGGCTACGACCGGGCGGCGCTCGACCGTGAGTACAACAACCGGGAGAAGGTAGTCAACGGAGGATAGTCAACATCAGGGCCATGCGAGGCGACGAGG
>JBOGJN010000314.1:0-7720 GCA_050745445.1 Thermoanaerobaculia bacterium | reverse complement strand
GCCGGCCGGCACGTCACCCTGGGAAACTTGCCGCTGGCCCTGGTCGAGTCTCCCGACGGACGCCAGCTCATCGTCAGCAACAACGGCTATTCCAGGCCGACGTTGGCGATCGTGGATCTTGAAAGACTCACGGTCGAGGAAAACGTTGTGTTGGAGAACGCCTGGCTGGGGCTCGCCTGGCATCCGGACGGGGACCGGCTCTACGCCTCGGGCGCCGCGGCGAACACGGTGCAGGAGTTTTGCTTCGAGAAGAGCAAGCTCAGAACGAGCAGGACCTTCTCGCTCGGCGGCCCGCAGAGTGGAACCTTTGTCGGCGGCCTGGCCGTGCGGCCGGACGGCAGCCGTCTCTATGCCGTCAACGTGCTCGGACAGAGCGTCTCCTCTCTGGATCTGGAGACCGGGCAGGTCGTCCAGACGCTCGAGCTTGCGGCCGAGCCCTACACCTGCGCCGTGTCGCCGGACGGACGCACGCTTTTTGTCTCGCTCTGGGGCGGCGCAAAAGTTCTGATCCTCGACGCGGGGACACTCGAGAAGAAGGGGGAGATTCCGGTTGGTGAGCATCCCAACGCGTTGGCGCTCTCCAAAGACGGCTCCCGGCTTTTCGTAGCCTGCGCCAACACGAACGCGGTGTGGGCGGTTGATCTGGCCTCGCGAAGGGCAACGGAGCAGATTTCCGTCGCTCTCTCGCCCGGGGCCCCGCCTGGCTCGACGCCGAACGGTCTGAGTGTTTCGCCTGACGGCGGCCGGTTGCTGGTCGCCAACGCCGATAACAACACGGCGGCCGTCTTGGACGTCAGCAATCCTTCCGAGAGCCATGTCGAAGGGTTCCTTCCGACCGGCTGGTATCCCACCGCGGCGCAGTTTTCGCGCGACGGAAAACGGATCTTCATACTTTCGGGCAAGGGACTGGCCTCGCAGGCAAACCCGCGTGGCCCGCAGCCGGGGATTCCGGCCGCCGAGGGCCAGTACATCGGCGCGCTCTTGCAGGGAGCTCTCTCCGTCGTCCCGGTTCCCGACGCGGCCGCGCTTGCCGCCTACACGAAAAGGGTGTACGAGCTGACTCCCTCTAGCGACGCAATCCGCCTCTCGCCGGCGCGCCCGCCGGCCTCCTCTCCGATTCCCGAGAAGGTCGGCGCGGCCTCGCCGATCCGGCACGTCTTCTACGTGATCCGCGAGAACCGAACGTACGATCAGATCCTCGGCGACCTGCCGCAGGGCAACGGCGACGCGAATCTCTGTCTCTTCGGAGAGGCGGTGACGCCCAATGCCCATGAGCTGGCGCGGGAGTTTGTGCTGCTCGACAACTTCTATGTGAATTCGGAAGTCAGCTACAACGGGCACGACTTCACGACCGCCGCCTACGCGACCGACTTCGTCGAGAAGATCTGGCCGATGAACTACGCCGGGCGCGGGGCGCGCTACCTCTCGGGCCGAGGCGGGGGCGTGTTGCGCAACCCCTATGGCAACATCACCGCGCCGGCCGGCGGGTACCTCTGGGATGCCTGCCGCCGGGCCGGCGTCTCCTTCCGCAGCTACGGCGAGTTCGTGATGGCGTCGCCCAGGGAAGGGGGCGATGAGGACGCGCCAGCCGGAGAGGCGGGCCGCGGGCCCTTCGTGCCCGCCGTTCCGGGTCTGGAGGGACACATCTGTCCCGACTACCCGCCCTTTGACCTTTCGATCCCCGACAGCCGCCGCGTGGAGATCTGGTCCAAGGAGTTTCGCCAGTACGAGGAAAACGGCCAGCTGCCGGCCCTTTCGATCATCTGGCTCCCGAGCGACCACACGGCCGGCGCAAGGCCGGGTTTTCCCACGCCGCACGCGATGATCGCAGAGAACGATCAGGCCCTGGGCCGCCTCGTCGAGACGATCGCGAAGAGCCGTTACTGGAAGGACTCTGCCATCTTCGTTCTCGAGGACGATGCGCAGAATGGGCCCGACCACGTGGACGCGCACCGCTCGGTCGCGCTGGTCGTGAGTCCCTTCGCGAAACGCCGCCTCGTGGACTCGCAGCTCTACACGACCTGCGGCGTGTTGCGCACGATCGAGCTGATTCTGGGGCTGCCACCGATGAGCCAGTGCGACGCCGCCGCGACACCTCTCTCCGCGGTCTTTCAGTCGGAGCCCGTGCTGGCGCCCTTCACGCGGCGAGACGCGCGCGTCTCCCTCAATGAGAAGAATGCTCCGACGGCCTACGGCGCGGAGGCTTCGCTGGCGATGGACCTCGAGGAAGCCGACCGGGCGCCTGACCTAGAGTTCAACGAGATCATCTGGCGATCCGTCCGAGGCTCCGATTCCCCGATGCCGCCGCCGGTGCGCGCCGCCTTCCTCCGACCGCTCCCGAAGTCCGAGGAATAGGTAAGCAAATGCTTACACGTTGTTGACGGCGTCTCTCTTTCCGAGATCCGGGCTGGCAGGAGTCGCCGGCTTGCCCTACGACGCGATCTTGCCGTACGGCGTGACTTGCTCTTCGATGACCTTCCGATCGCCGGCGATAACGATCGTGGCCTTTTCGGCTTGAATGTACCTGGCCGTCATCCGCTGGACGTCCTGCGGTGTGACGCCGGAGACGCGCTTGACGTAGGAGTTCAGATAGTTCTCCGGCAGGCCGTGCAGGTCCACGAACTCGAGCTGGGACAGGATGCCGGGGCGAGAGGAATTCTGGAGAACGAAGGTGCCGGTCAAGTAATTCTGGATCCCCTTCAGTTCCTTCTCGCTCGGCGGCTCGGCTTTGAGTCGCGCGATCTCCCCGAAGATCTCTTTCAGGGAGGGGCCGGTCACGTTGGTTGTCACGTCGGCGATCTCGACCCAGTAGGCGTCGCGGTAACGCGCCGAGACCTGAGAACGCGGGGAGTAGGTGTACCCCTTCTGCTCGCGGATGTTGGACGTAATGCGTGACGCGAAGGAGCCACCCAGAAGCGCGTTGGTCACGACAAGCGGGATGTAATCGGTGTTCGAGGGGTCAATGACGGGCATGCCGAGATAGATGGTGGACTGCACGGCGCCCGGCCGGTCGATCAGATAGACGGCGCGCTCGCTCCTGGGTTTGGGCATGTTCACGGTGGGTTCCGCGCCCCTCTTCCAGTCGGAGAACGCGTTGCGGATCGAGGCCTCGAGGGCTTTCTTGTCGAAACGCCCGACGACGTAGAGGTGGCTGCGGGCGGCGCCGAAGTTGGCGTCGTAGTAAGCGCGGACCTGCTCGACCGTGTAGCCCTGGAGCATCTCCGGGGTGGGGAAGAGGCGGCCGTAGGGATGGTCCGGGTAGAGGACCGCCAGAAACTTCTCCAGCGCCAGCTGCTGCGGCTGGCTCCTGGCGATCGAGAGCTGGCGCTGGCGGTCGGCCTTCAGGCGCGGCAGCTCCGACTCGGGCAACTTCGGATGGCACACGACGTCGGCAACGAGCGCGACCATCTCGGGGCCAAACTCCGAGAGCACGTCGCCTCCGATGTCGGTGCGGTCCACTCCCACCGCGACGTCGAGGGAGCCCCCCATCCGCGCGGCCGCTTCGGCAATCTCCGAGGCCGTCTTGCCTGCCGTCCCCTGCGTGAGCAGGTCTCCCATGAGATCCGCGAGCCAGACTTCCGTTGGAGCCTCGTTGATGTTGCCGGCGCGCACCGCGAGGCGCACCGTGACCTTGGGCACGGTGCCGTAGGGGACGAGTGTGACGGCGAGGCCGTTCCCGAGCGTGAACTTGTGCGGGGCCGGGACGGAGAACCCTTTGGGTTTGCCCGGCTCCGGAGGCGCCTGCTTCTCCCCTATGAGGGGCGCCGCGGCCAGCGTCAAGAGAAAGAGAATCGCCTTCGTTTTCATACGGCCCTCCGTTTTACGATCCAGTCTTTTCTTCGGTCTTCGACGCGGCCTTCGGCTCGATGACGAGCACGGTGCGGTTTGAGGGCCGCAGGTATTCCTGCGCGGTCTTCTGGAGAAGGGCTGGCGTCACCTTGCGGAATTCCTCCTCGATGTGGTTGATCTTGCCGGGATCGTCGTCGAAGAGAGCAAACGAAGCCAGGAGATCCGCACGCCCGAAGCCGAAGAATCCCTCGATCCCGTCATAGAGACTCGAACGCATCTTGACGAGGGCCCGGTCGAGCGTCTCCTGGTCCACCGGAGCATCGCGCACGCGTTCGACCTCTTCGTCGAGGACCTTCAGGATCTGCTCTGTCGTCTTGTCGGCGTCGTGGTAGAGGGAAGCGGTCCAGAGAACGGGTCCGTTGATGTTGAACATGTGGCCGAGCTCGTTGATCCCACCCTCCACGTCTCCCGTCAGGCCGTTTTTTTGGACCAGGGCCTGATAAAACCGGCTGTCCTTACCCTGCAGGAGGATCTGATCCAGAAGCCCCATCGCGTAGTACTCGGGGGTATTCTGCTTGGGGACGTGGTAGCCCACGGCGAGCGCCGGCCGCGTGGCCAGAGGATCAGGCTTCGAGGCCCGTTTCTCTTTCTCCTGACGCGGCTCCGAGATGTCGGGCTGTGGCGGGCTGGGCGCGGAGGGGATCTTGCCGAAGTACTTCTGAACCCAGGCGAGCGTTTGTGCCGACTCGAAGTCGCCCACGACGACGAGCACGGCGTTGTTCGGCGCGTAGTAGGCCTTGAAGAAGCTTTTGACGTCCTCGAGGGTCGCGGCATCCAGGTCCTTGAAGTCACCGTAGAAGTTGTGCGCGTTGAACCAGTTGGTGTTCGCGTACTGTGGCATGTCGAGCCAGGGGAAGCCGCCATAGGGACGATTGAGGATGTTGACCTTGACCTCGTTCTTGACGACGGCCTGCTGGTTTTTCAGGTTCTCCTCGTTGATCGAGAGGCCCCGCATCCGGTCCGCCTCGGCCCACAAGGCCGTCTCCAAGGTGTTCGCGGGGACGATCTCGAAATAGTTGGTAAAGTCGAAACGCGTCGATCCGTTCAGGACGCCGCCGTTTGACTGAACGAGGCGGACGAACTCCATCTTGCCCAGGTTCTCCGAGCCCTGGAACATCATGTGCTCGAAGAGATGGGCAAAGCCCGTGCGGTCGCGCGGCTCGATGCGGAAGCCGATGTTGTAATAGACCGCCACGACTGTTTTGGGGGCCGTCGTGTCCCGCGAGAGGACGACCTTTAGGCGGTTTCCGAGCATGTGGTATTGGACGGGGACGGCGAAGCGATCGGCCGCCCGGGACGGAATAGCGAAGAACATCGCGGCGGCGCACAGCGCCGCGAGGCACGGGACAGGTTTCATTCTCATCCTCCCTCCGGAAAGGCGAAAACGTTGGGGACTACGGCCAAAGGTGAAAGAAGTTCTCCTCTTTCTCGTCAAGCCGCGCAAATGATTTCATGAAACTAGTCGGCGTTGGGCCGGTTCGCACACGAGGGGCCTAAACGGGAGGACTGTCGCTGGCGTCGAAGGCTTCGATCTCACGCTGCCAGTCGGAAGGCGCGTAGCTCTGCAGGAGCCGGACGCAGCGGTTCCACCGCAGGATGGCGTCATCGTTGCCTGCGGGGCGGATCTTCTCGGCCTCCGCGAAGCAGCGCATGGCCTCCTCGAAGAGCGGCAGCAGCGTGTGGGGAGACCGTCCTGCCCGCAGTTGCGCCTTGGCGCGGCGCTCCTGGAGGATGCCGCTGTAGTAAAGCCGCGCGTAGGGGTCGGTGAGGCTTTGGAAGATCTTCTCCACCTCGGCATAGCGGTCCGACCCGGCCCCGGTGAACTGGTCGGTGATTGCGAGGCCCAGGAGCCGCTGCGCCTTCTGGTTGTCCGGTTCGACCGCCAGCACGTCGCGGCAGATGGACTCGGCTTCACCCGGCTCGTTCAAGTTTCTATACAACTCGGCCTTCGACATGGCCTCCGGGATGCCGGCCCTGGAGATGGATTTGAGCTTGAATTCCATCTGGCCTCCTTGGCGACTCGCGTTACGGAGCTTTCGCCGAGAGAAAGGTTACAGCCAGTCTTCTAAGGAAGGCTCCACAAGAGATAACCCGCCAGCGCCGTTCCGACAACCGCTCCGCCGTAGCAGCAAACGAAGATGACCTCGTTCAAATGCTTGATCTGCAGACCGTCGTAGAGCGTATACCGAAACCGATGCGCCCAATGGAAGAGCGAGAGGGAGCAGAGGAAGAAAAGCAGAAGGCGCCCAGCGGGATGGCTCACCAGAGCGAGCGTGCTCCGATAGCTCGGCGGTTCGAGCCACCCCAGCGGAAATGCCAGGCCGTACAAAAGCAGGAGGACAGGGATCAGAAAGGCGGCGACAACGCCACCGGCACTGAAGAGCGCCCAGAGAAAAGGTTCGTTCGATCTCTTGGCCATCTATCCTCTGAGAAGGAGCCAGGCCACGACCGCTGATATCGCGAGCCACGCGACATAATTGGGCAACAGGATCAGAAAGTCTGGGACTCGCTTTCCTCGCAGCCGGATCGCCATCGCCTTGGGCGCCAGGTTGAACCAGGTCACGGCGTGAAAGAGCACAAAGAGAAAACTGATCCCGTTGACGGCGATGAGAATCGGTGTCTTTAGCCGCTCCTGGAACTCCGCGTAGGCTGCCGGCCCATGCGCCAGGGCACGGATCTGCAGCAGGGTGATCACCACGAAAGAGGCGACGAAAACACTGCTCAGCTCTCTCAGGATGAACTTGAAGTAGGCCCATTGCCGACTCCACCAGTAGGTGGAAACTCGCGCTCGATACCACCGGGGGTGGTATTGCGTGTAGGCGGGCGTCTCGGTCACTTCGCTCTCCAGGGCATCAGAAAGGACTTGAACCACTCCTTTGTCGAGGTCAGCTTGTATTGCTGGATGGCCCCCGCGGGATCGACGTTTTTGGGGCAGACCTTCGTACACTCTCCGACGAAGGTGCAGGCCCAGATTCCCTCGTGTTGGGAGAGGATGTCCAGACGCTCCTCGGATCCCTGGTCCCGGGAGTCCCTGTTGTAGCGTTGCGCCAGGGCGATGGCCGCGGGCCCGATGAAGTGAGGATCCAGCGCATAGACCGGGCACGCGGAGTAGCACAGCATGCAGTTGATGCACATGCTGAACTGCTTGTAGCTCCCCAATTGTTCCGGGGTCTGGAGGTACTCTCCTTCGGAAAGAGGCTTCTCCTCCTCCCGCACGATCCACGGTTTCACACTCTTGAGCTTGACCATGAAATCGGTCATCTCGATGACGAGGTCGCGAACGACGGGGAAGTAGCGAAGCGGCTCCACACGGACCGGCCCCGGCATGTAGTCGGAGAGGAAAGTGGCGCAGGTCAGCTTCGGCTCCCCGTCCACCATCATCCCGCAGCTTCCGCAGACTCCCATCCGGCAGGACCAGCGGTACGAGAGAGAGCCGTCCAGCCTGTCTTTGATGTGGTTCAGGGCGTCGAGAACCACCCAGTCCTTTCGGAAGGGCACTTCGTAGGTTTGAAATGTGGGTTCTCTCTCCCGCTCCGGACGATAGCGCGCGACCTCGAGGGTGATCATTTCCGGCATGTCTGCCTACCTGCCGTAGACTCGTTCGCCGGGCGCCCAGCGCGTGATGGTGACCGGAAGATGCTCCACGCGGGACGATCCATCTTCATTACGGAAGAGGAGGGAATGGGAGAGGAATTTCGCATCATCTCGAGCCGGAAAGTCGGTGCGCTGGTGAGATCCTCGCGATTCGGTTCGATTCAAGGCGGACTGGAGGATCGACTGGGCCACGTCCAGCATGAAGGAGAGCTCGAGCGCGGCGGTCAATTCGGTGTTGAACGTCAGGCTCCGGTCGTCCAGGGCCACGTCGCGGAAC
>JBOGJN010000313.1:0-4503 GCA_050745445.1 Thermoanaerobaculia bacterium | reverse complement strand
GCGGCGTAGTGACCCGGAAGTGCCCCGGGCGGAGTCGCTGGTGTTGATCGAGATCTCACAGCGGCAGTTGGGGCAGGCGGTCCAGGAGTATTTCATCAGTACCTCACTGGAGCTGTTGGTTGAGAGGGGTCATGTCGCGCGGGGCTTCCATTGGGTGCGTTTCAACTCTCGACTCTGGACCCTCGACTCTCGACTTCCTCTCAGTTCGTCTTGTTCCAGTCCCGTTGTGTGGGCTCCTCCGTGGCCTCGCGTTGGAGCGGCTCTCCGCGCATCTCCTTGAGGGCTTTCTTGCGTTCATACATCGCGCGGTCCGCGGATTCCATGGCCAGATCGAACGGCACGCGACTCGAGAACGGCGTGACACCCACCGAGGCCGTCAGAAACTTCTTGTACGCCTTGGGGGCCATACGCGCCGACTGACGCACCTCCTCGATCTTGGCCGGCAACATGTAGAAGCGTTTCTTGGCGACGTCCTCTTCCATTCCGGGCAGGATCACGAGGAACTCGTCTCCACCCCAGCGGATGAGGTAGTCGTCCCCGCGGATCAGTTTCTTGATCGCAGCGGCCACCGTCCAGATCGCCTTGTCTCCTTCCTCGTGGCCTTCCCGGTCGTTGACGGTCTTCAAGCCATCCACGTCGATCAGGACGATGGAGCCGCCCGCGGGCTCACGCAGCAATCCCGAGCGGATCTCATCCAGGAAGAATCGGTTGTGCGCCTCGGTCAGAGGATCGATCTGGGCCCGCCGTCTCGAGCGCTGTGTGTCGTCTTTGGCCCGCGCGTGAACGGTCGAGAGCTTCCGTTCCGTATCCTCCATCGCCCAGATGATCAGCCCGATGCCAAAGAACATCTCCAGGAACAGGTCATAGAAGCCGGTGTAGGACAGAAAACCGAAGGATCGGTCGTGCTGGGCGGCCGAGATTGCGAAGAAAAGGACATAAACCATGTGGACGAACGCCGTCAGCCCCGCCAGCGCCGCCGAGGATTTCCTTCCCAGGCCGCGGGTGCCGCTGCGCAGGATAAAGACCGTCAGAGCACACCAGGCAACAGCGCCGATGGCCGTGTGGATGGCAAAAAACAGGGAGTTCCCCGGGGCCGCGAGGACGATCCCGAAAGAGACGGGGGCCGCCACCAGCGCCGCTCTCCCGAGCGGCCGCGCGAGCGCCGACTCGTGCTCCATCCGGTCCGCCGCGACGATCAACGCGACAAAGTGGAGGATCTTCAAATACTGATAGGGGAAGATTCCGTAGGGGAGCGGGAGCCGCCACTGGTAGTGGAGCAGCAAAGAGAGAAGCGACAGAAAGAGAAAGAGCCAGCCGACGCCCGCTGCCCGGAGCACGCGGTTGGCGTTGCCCCGGGAGACATACAGAAAGATGAGCGCGAGCAGACCCGCGCCGACCGTCTGCACGAGAAGCCCGAGAGTCGAAAGTTCCATAACGGACCCGAAGCTTAACGCGAACTCGCTCTCCCGGCTGGCCTCAGGGGACGTTCAAGAGAGCACCCACCCGGCGCAGGACCTGCCCGGGGCTCGTCTTCCGACACGGTTCCGGGCCGGTCCCGGGGCCTCCCCCGCATTGGAGGGAGACTCGCTCGATGGCTCGAGGACCTCGCAGGATGACGCCCAGCCGGGGCGCCGAGCCGTCGCTCGGGACGAGCAGCAGATCCACCCCGGCCGGCGCTCGCTCGAGGTTCACGGACACCTCCTCCATCCCGAAGCGCAGCAGAGGAGGGGAGGACGACAAAAGAGTCACAATCACGCTCTGCCCCTGAGTGGTCGACCAGGTTCCCACCAGGGCCTCCGCCGCCAGCTCCTGCTCGGCGCTTTCAAAAACCTGGAGCGCCCCCTCACGCAGACGTGTGACGGGGACATAGAGCTGGTCGAGCCCCTCCCCGAGGCCCTCCACGAGAACCTCCACGGGAACCGTCCGCTTGGCCGCAAGCGTGACCCGCGCGCAAGCGGAGCGCGAGCCGGATCCTGCCGTCAGCAGCACATCGGTCCCCTCGGCACCGGGCGTAGCCGAGCCAACCGGGAACCGTTCTTGCCCTTGCGCGTCCGTCAACTGCAGGGCGAATGCCCCGGCCGAGCGGTCCGTCTGAATACGCAAACGCGGGGCGGTCTTCAGACGCGAAAGATCGAATCGAGCATAAAGCCCGTCGAGTGCCGCCTTCGGATAGAGGACGACGTCATACCAGGACGGGATCACCACGCCCGCGATGGAGACCGTGGAGCGCCCGGGGTCCAGGTCGAGCCGGAAGCCGGTGTACCGGAAGACCTCGATCTGTCGGTAGAGGCCGTCCGGACTCTGGCGGGAGCGCTCGCGCACGTAGGCTGCCGGCGCGTCTTGGTCCGACTTCTCCCAGCGGTAGGACCATCCGCTGCCCGACTCGCAGTCGGGCAGGGGTTTCTCGCTCCCATGAATGGGGACCCGGGAGAGTCTCTGCTCGCGGTAGCGCCAGAGGGTATGGCACTCGACCTGGCCTCTCGAGGAGACGACCTCGAGCAGCGCCCCCGCGCTCCCGAGTGAACCGGTCGTCAGAGCCACGTCGGAAGCGCCGGAATCGGGTGCGGGCGCGGAGCCCTCCGCCAGAAGCTTGCCGCGGGAGTCGCGCAGCTGCAATCGCACCTTTTTGCCTCGGACCTGCGCCGTTGCGGTTTCCTCCTGGCCGTCGCCGCCCAGATCGGCCGTCACCTCGGCGGGCGCCGCCGCGGCCCGCAGCCAGAGCGCACCGACCATCATCGCGAGGGCGAGAACCATCCTTCCCCTCGGGTCCTTGCGGCCGCCCGCCTGTAGCGGTGCCGGTCGCCTTCTTCTTAGCTCCCGGCCTTGGGGACGAACGCCTCGGCCGCCTGAAATCCGATCCGGCCGTGTGTGCCGTCGCAGAACGGTTTGTTTGCCGATCCGCCGCAACGGCAGAGCGACACGGTTCGGCCTTCCTCGACAGCGATCTCGTTACCCTGAGAATCGATCAGCCTCGCGGGTCCTGTGAGCCGGTACGGCCCGTTAGGAAGCGCGTGAATTGATGTCTCTGGCATCTGTGCCTCCTGGAATGAGTCAACTATTTTAGCCGGGATCGTCGCGTGAGAGGACGTAGGAGGTAGGACGTAGGAGGTAGGACGTAGGAGGTAGGACGAAGCGACGATCACTCCCCACCTACCTCCTACCACCTACGTCCTACGTCCTTGCTTCATGCTACCCTTCGGAGGAGTCGCAATCGCTTGCGCGCTTTCGAAAAAGCACCTCCCGACGTTCAGGAAATCCTGGCCAAGCCGATCAAGGAGCTCGGCTTGAAGCTGGAGGGCTCGCCGCTCGAACGGTTCGTCCGGAAGCTCTCTTCCGAGCTCGACCGGAAGGGTTTGAGGCGCTTTCGCCCCCTCTGCTATCTGACCGACGAGTGGGGCTGCCCCTCCGGGGAGCCGGTCATTGGCATCCCGTTCTATCTCGCCGACCCGAAGCTCGCCCGCCTGGAAAAGGAGATGAACGACCTCGAGGACGGGCGGGAGATCCTGATGTATCTGCGTCACGAGGCGGGGCACGCCTTCAACTACGCGTACGAGCTCTACAAGAGGGCCGACTGGCGCGATCTCTTTGGCCCGTTCCGGCGGCCTTACCGGGACAACTACAGGCCGGTCCCGTTCTCGCGGCGCTTCGTGCGCCACATCGCCGGCTGGTACGCCCAGAAGCACCCGGACGAGGATTTCGCGGAGACGTTCGCCGTCTGGCTCACACCGCGGTCCAACTGGCGCCAGAAGTACAAGGGATGGGCCGCGCTCGGCAAGCTGCGCTACATGGACCGGATGGCGAGAAAGTTCCGCGACACGGAGCCCGTGCGTCCGCAGGGGGACACCGACGTCACCGTCGAGCAAATGGAGACGACCGTCGCGGATTTCTACCAGCGGGCGCTCGATCAGCAGCATTCGCCGGTCGAGCTGGCCCTGGACACGGATCTGCTGGACATCTTCAAGGTCTCCCGGCGAAAGAAAAAGGGGGTCCGGCCGGCCGCGGACCTGGTCAATGAGAACCGAAAGACGATCGTGGACAAGGTGGCCTACTGGAGCGGCGTGCAGCGCCCCGTGGTCAAGAGGCTCGTCGAGTCGATCGGGACGCGCGTCGGCGAGTTGAACCTGCGCGCGGACATCAAAAGCGAGACGGAGCATCTGACGGAGATCACCGTCTACGCCACGGCGCTGGCGATGAACTACCTGACGCGGGGAAAGTTCGTGCAGCCATGAACACGTCGCTCCGCGCGCAGCAACCGGCGCGGCTCCCGTCGCCGGCGAGCGGCTCGCCAAAACGGGCTCGACCGCTCGCCTCGTCGGTTGCTGAGCGCTTCGCTCCCGCGGCGCGCGCCTCCTCCCTCACGTCGCGAGCTTCGCTCGCTCCCGCATCGCGAACCTCCTCCGCTCGGTTACTTCGCGGAGACTATTCGCGATGCGACGGGAGCAGGGGCTTGCCTCAGATCTACGCGCGGCGGGAGGAGTCTTCCAGAGGGTGCCTGCTCTGGTC
>JBOGJN010000312.1:0-2930 GCA_050745445.1 Thermoanaerobaculia bacterium | reverse complement strand
GGACTCATCCTGCGGAGCGCGAGCGCGCCAATCGCGGCGAGAAGCAGCCCAAGCGCGATCAGGCCCCGCAGATCGAGCGTCGGGACAACCTGCCCGCCCGCGACGACGGCAAGGCCGTCGGGGCCGCTCAAGCCCGTGGCTGCCCCGGAGAGCGTCCGGATCGGTGCGACGTTGCCGTTGGCCGTCCGGGCATAGACCGTGACGGAGTTGCCAGAAAAGTTCGTCACCGCCAGCTCGTTGTTCACCGGGTTCACCGCCGGTTCGCCGGGGCCATTCAACCCCGTGGCCGCCCCGGAGAGCGTCCGGATCGGCGCGGCGTTGCCGCTCGCCGTCCGGGTATAGACCGTGATGGAGCTGCTGTTGAAGTTCGCAACCACAATCTCATTGTTCGCCGTATCCACGGCCACGTCTTCGATGCCACTCAAACCCGTCGAACCGCCAGAGATCGTCCGGGTCGGGGCGACGTTGCCGTTGGCTGTCCGAGGGTAAACCGTAACGGAGTCTGGGGCGCCGATGTTCGTGACGATCAGCTCATTGTTTACAGAGTCCACGGCGAGGCCGTGGGGGGCACTCAGCCCCGTGGCCGCCCCGGAGAGTGTCCGGGTCGGGGCGGTGTTCCCGCTTGCTGTCCGGGCATAGACCGTGACGGAGGGGGTGAGGTTGTTGACCACCACAAGCTCGTTGTTCACCGTGTCCACGACCAGGCCTTCTTGCGCCCCGTTCAAACCCGTGGCCGCCCCGGAGAGGGTCCGGATCGGGGCGACGTTGCCGCTCGCCGTCCGAGGGTAAACCGTGACGGAGTTGTTGCCGTTCATCACGACGATCTCGTTGTTCACCGTGTCCACGGCCAGGCCCTGGGGAAAACTCAACCCCGTGGCCGCCCCGGAGAGTGTCCGGATCGGTGCGACGTTGCCGCTCGCCGTCCGGGTATAGACCGTGACGGAGTTGCCAGAGAAGTTCGCGACGAACATCTCGTCCTGAGCCCACGCCGCCTGACTCACCGTTCCCAAGATCAGGGCCCCCACCGGGGAAACGGCACGGAAAAAGCGACACGACATCTTGGACCTCCTCCCCACAAATGATTAGAGCGCGATCCTATGTCTCAAGGCCCACGTCAATCAATGCCAGCCGTTTCGCCTCAGGCCGATCAAGGCGCTGCCCTCCACGGGCGAGAACCCGGGTATTGGACTGATCGACGATAGGAAGATCGGCAGCAGGTCAACTGCGGCTTTCGATCAGGGACCGTAGTAGAGTTTCCGCCAGACCGAATCGTCGCTCCTCTCTGGCGAAGGGAGGGTCCATGCTGGTTCTTGCGAGACGGGCTCTGGCGCTGGCGGTCGCGGTGGCTGCGGGGGCAGGGCCGGTCCTTGCCGCCACGCCGGCGAAAGCCGCGGTTCCGGAGACGAGCGCCGTGCTCCAGGCGCTGGAGCAGGAGATGAAGCGGTCGGTCGAGGGGCTCAAGGTGAAAGGCGATCCTGCCCCTTACTTCCTCAGCTACTACGTCACGGAACGGGAGGCGTCGAGCATCTCCGTCTCGCGCGGGGCGCTGCGGAACCGTTCGTCCGGCCGGACGCGGCTGCTGGATGTCGAGGTGCGGGTCGGCGATTACGCGTTCGACAGCACGAGGCGGCTGCGGGGGGAGCGGGGGTTCTTCCCTGGCCGGCCCTCGCGCCCGGTCCAGCTTGCGCTCGAGGACGACATGACCGCGCTGCGCCAGGCGATCTGGCTCGAGACCGACAAGCGATACAAGGACGCCGTCGAAAGCTTCATCCAGGTCAAGACGAACGCCGAGCTGAAAGCCAGGGAGGACGAGACCTCCGCCGATTTCTCGAAGGAGAGCCCGGAGCGCTTCGTGGGGGCTGCACCCCGTCTGGCGGTGGACGCTCCAGGCTGGGAGAAGACGCTCAAGGAGGTCTCGCGCGTCTTCCTGGCGTACCCGCTCGTCTACGACTCGGAGGCTTCCTTCTCGGCCGAGCGGGTCACGCGGTACTTCGTCTCGAGCGAGGGCGCCGCCATTCAGCAGAGCTCGGTCCAGTTGCGCGTGTTCGTCTACGTCCAGACCAGGGCCGAGGACGGCATGGACCTGTACCGCTACGAATCGTTCGATGCGCACGCGCTCGAACGCCTGCCGGACGGAAAGACTCTGTCGGCCGCGGCCCGGAAGATGGTCTCGGACGTTCTCGCCCTGCGAGAAGCGCCGACGATCGAGCCGTACACCGGGCCCGCCATCCTCTCCGGGCGCGCCGCGGGTGTCTTCTTCCACGAGATCTTCGGCCACCGTATCGAGGGCCACCGCCAGAAGGGCGAAGAGGAAGGGCAGACCTTCACGAAGAAAGTCAACCAGCCGGTGCTGCCGGAGTTCCTCTCCGTGTACGACGACCCCACGCGCGAGCGCGCGGCTGAGAAGGACCTCAACGGCTTCTACCGATACGACGACGAGGGTGTCCGCGCGGGCCGCGTCGCGGTGGTCGAGAAGGGAGTCTTGAAGACGTTCCTGATGTCCCGCACGCCCGTGCCGGGCTTCGAGCACTCCAACGGGCACGGCCGCAAGGAGGCAGGGCTGAAGGCGGTCGGGCGGCAGGGCAACCTCATCGTGGAGACCTCCAGCGGCGTCTCGGAAGAGAAGCTCCGGGATCTTCTGCGTGAAGAGTGCAGGAAGCAGGACAAGCCCTTCGGCCTCTTCTTCGGCGACATCAGCGGAGGCTTCACGTTCACAGGCCGAGGAATCCCGCAGGTTTTCCAGGTGCGGCCGGTCATGGTCTACCGCGTGTACGCGGACGGGCGGCCGGACCAGCTGGTGCGGGGCGCGGACCTGATCGGCACGCCGCTGGTTTCCTTCAGCAGAATCCTCGCCGCCGGCGACACGCCGGCCGTCTTCAACGGGCACTGCGGGGCAGAGTCGGGCTGGGTGCCGGTCTCGGCCGTCTCGC
>JBOGJN010000311.1:0-1552 GCA_050745445.1 Thermoanaerobaculia bacterium | reverse complement strand
ACATCGCGGTGTAAGGCGAGATGCTGGAAGCCGTCGTCCAGCACGAAATACTCGATCGGAAACTGCTCCAGAACCCATCGGCCAAGGCGGTACCGATCCGACCCGACCGCGACGACCGCCCGGGGGCATCGCCACGCGATCAGATGCGGCTCATCTCCCGCATCGGCGGGCCCCTCCAGGATCGTCCGGCCGTCCGAGACCAGCAGCCGCGGCGCCCGGCTTCGCCGGCGATAGCCCCGGCTCAGCACCCCGACCCGTTTGCCGCGGGCGAGCAGCCATTCCGCGATCGAGATCACGACCGGGGTCTTTCCGGTTCCCCCGACAGTCAGGTTGCCGACGCTCACCACACGACAGGGCAGCCTTCGGCGGGGCAGCCAGCCTCGCTCGTACAGCGCGGCGCGCGCCCGGACCGCGAGCCCATAGGGCAAGGCCAGCGCCCGAAGCGGCCACCTGAGGAATGAGGAACTACGCTCGCTGAGGTCCATCATGCTCTCTTCATCGCTCAACCTTCGCCATGCCCGCGGCATGGGAGGATTGACCGACCGGCAGCTTCCCATCAGAGCGCTCGCGGCTCCCCAGTACGCGTCCGATCAGCTCGAGGCTTCGCTCGACCGCCCCCTGGTTTTCGATGACCACTCCCCGGGCCGCCGCACCCATGCGGCGCAGGCCCGCCCGGTCTCGAAGGAGCCCGGCCATCTCGGCAGCCAGTTCAACCCCGTCGCGGACCCGCACCGCGCCGCCGGCCCGGACTAGAAGTTCGGCCACCTCCGCGCAATGGTCGGTGTGGGGCCCGAAGAACACAGGCTTGCTCCAGACCGCAGGCTCCAGGAGATTCTGGCCCCCCACCGGTATCAGCGTCCCGCCCACGAATGAAAGGACCGCATGCTGGTAGACCGCCGCCAGCTCCCCTCGCGTGTCCAGGATCACCACTCGGGGAGCCCCGTGTTGACGCGAGGTCGCGCCGAGTTCACGGAATGCGCTCCGACGCAGAGCCGCCAACCCTCTCGACCTCACGACGGCTTCGACGGCAGCCGCTCGTTCAATGTGACGGGGCGCGAGCAGGAGCACCAACGAAGGGAACTCCCGGAGCAGGGTCTGGTAGCAGGACAAGAGTTGCTCCTCTTCCCCCGGGTGGGTGCTTCCGGCCACGATCAATTCTTCATGCTCGGCCAGATTGATCTCGCGACGCGAGAGACCGTCCTGCTGGCCTGCATGGCCGGGGACGGGCTGATCGAATTTCATGTTCCCGGTGCGCAGCACGCGGGTCGGCGCGGCGCCCAGTGCGACAATGCGTTCGGCGTCCCGTTCAGACTGCATCAAGCAGAACGTGACGGTCTCGAGCACCCGCCTGATGAAGGGCCGGACGAGCCCGTACCCTTTGAATGACTGCGACGACAATCGGCCGTTGACCAGGATGGACGGCACGCCGCGTCGCGAGAGCGCTCTGAGAAGGTTCGGCCACAGCTCCGTCTCGACGAAGAGAAAGAGGGCCGGACTCAGCCTTTCCACGACGCGCGAGACGACCCACGGAAAATCCAACGGGGCATAACGG
>JBOGJN010000310.1:0-5091 GCA_050745445.1 Thermoanaerobaculia bacterium | reverse complement strand
CTCAGATTCCCCTGCCGGAGCAGGATGCGCGAGACACGGAGACGGCGCTTCTCCAGAAGCCCTTTACGCCCGACGGCCTGGTACGCAAGGTTCGGCAGGTTCTGGATGAGGGCGCAGATTCAGACGTGGAGCCAGGAGCTTAACCCTTGCCGAACGCATCCAGATTGGCGCCCTCCTGGCCATTGCCGTCCCCATCTTCTTTGCCCGTTGATCCCCCTCAATCACCGCGCCAGCGTTCGCCTGACTTGCAAGGTGCTCGGTGAGCAGCGGGGCCTGACAGTGACCAGTACGAGACGCCGCCGGCGCTCGGGGGGTAACCCTACCAGGAGTTGCAGATCGCGTGGGCGGCGCTGTACCGGTCGCTCGGCCGCTCGAGGGCGTAGAACGGGGCCGCGGCGTGGGAGTTGGTTGGGGTTTCCGTGTGGGCCTGCGGGTCGTGCGGGGCGCCACCTCGGAGGACTTGCCCCGGTGTTCGCGCTGCTGGCGGGCGATGGCGCCAAGCGCGCGGGAATCCTGCGGGTTAAGCCTGGCCCGGCCCTGAGTCGGGCGTGGCGCGGGGTTAACGGAGACGACCTCGCTCTGGTCGAGTGAGTAGAGTTTCCCATCGACCGTCTTGAAGACATAGCGCGTTCCCTCCAGCGTGGGAGGCTCCTTCAAGAGATAAACCCTGCCGTCCTTCAACTTCAGACGCAGGACCGGCGGACTGGAGGAGGCAGGTGCAAGCCAGAGGATGGCGAAGAGCAGCGGGACGATCACGTGCTGCATAAGGATACGCCGGATTTCTCAGTCGAGAAACCCGACCGCCCGGGCGATCTTCCGTGTCAACGTCGGGATCGCGGCGCGCGAGAGCTCCGCGGGGCGGAACCAGCGCATTTCGGATTTCGGATTTCGGATTTCGGATTTCGGGTGAAGGCGCGTTCCGAAGACCTCGACGTGGATTCGGCGGTTGACAACGGCATGCCGGGCGGTCGCCAGGGGCCGTGAAGAGACGATCCGAAGACTGAGCGGCCGGATCCTTTTCGCGAGCCCCTGTCTTGCGGCGGCCGCGGTCCGGCCCTCGGCGGATGGAAATTCCCAGAGGCCCTTCAGAAATCCCGACTCGCGCCGCACGAGAAGCGCGCGGCCGCGGTGCCCCGCAAAGACCGCTGCGAGCGCCACCCGGACCCGTCGCGTCGGCGCGGGCCGCTGCGGGTAGGCTTCCGGCCGACCGCGCCGGTACGCCTGGCAGTGGCTTCGAATGGGGCAGGAAGGACAGGCGGGGCGACTCGGCGTGCAAATCAACTGGCCCAGGTCCATGAGCGCTGCCGTCCCGTCTCCGGGCCGGCGGACGGGTAGAAGCGTGCGCGCCCGGTCGAGGACGGTCTGGCGGTGCCGGGGGCTGCTCGCCCTGCCTTCGACGGCAAACAGCCGGGAGACAACGCGCGTGACGTTCGTCTCGGCCGCGGGTGTCGATTTGTCGAAGGCCAGCGAAGCGACCGCGGCCGCGGTGTATTGGCCGAAGCCGGGCAGGCAGGCAAGCTGCGCCGGCTCTCGCGGGATGTGCCCCGCGTGCCGCAAGAGGATTTCCCGCGCCGCGCGCCGCAGGTTTCGCGCTCGAGCGTAGTAGCCGAGACCCGACCAGGCCGCAAGCACGCTCTCTTCGCGCGCCCGGGCAAGCGCCGGCAGGTCGGGGAAGCGTCGAAGGAAACGCTCGTACCGTCGGGCGACCGCGGCGACGGTCGTCTGCTGGAGCATGACCTCCGAGACCCAGATGCGGTAGGGGTCTCGTGTGCCGCGCCAGGGGAGCTTGCGCTTCTGCTTTCGGTACCAGGTCTGTAGCTTCTTGCGGATCGAGGACGTTTGCACGCTTTGAAAAAGCTCTCAGCTGTCAGCTTTCAGCTCTCAGCTGACCAGAGCTTGTTTGCAGTCCGGCTGAGAGCTGACAGCTGATGGCTGATAGCTACGTGGTCGCGACCGCGTCCCTTGGCGCGATCCAGCCCGGCTCGTGCATGAGCCGCGCGACATCCTCCCTCTCCTTGGGGCTGGGGAGGACCTCCGCCAGATGCTTTTCGTACGCCCCCGGCGAGAGAAGTTCACCGGTGACCGAGTAGGTCCCGCCCGCGAACTCGCCGATCGCGCGGTGAAACTTCATGTCCGGTACGCGAAGCTTCGCGCCTCCCTGCGTGGTGAGGCGGTTGACGGACTCGATAAGTTTCTCGACCTCCTGCCGATAGAGCTCGCGGGAGAGCTCGTTCAGGTGGGCCTTGTCGGGCTCGGCCGCCTGCTTGCCCTCGTCGTAGCGTCCCTTCAACCCCCAGACATAGAACCACTCGGCCGAGGAGGAAGAGTCCTTGCCGAAGAGGTCGAAGGCCGTCGAAAGCCACTTGTTGACGTATTTCTGGAGCACCGGAACCGGCAGCCGTCCCGCCTGGACAATCCGCTGCAACCCCATGTGTCCGGTCCCCAGGTGAAAGCCCTCTTCCTTCAACATCGGTCCCATGGAGCGGGCCAGCGGCGCGAACCCGGAGGTCGAGAGCATGTTCAGCTGGAACTTTCCGTCCCGGTCCACAAACTCCGTGTAAGTGAAGAAGTCCACCCAGTTGTCCACGTCCACGTTGAAGGAGCCGAGCAGGCGGCTGTTTTGCCAGGCGCGGCGCTCGAGCAGCTTTCGCGCCTCGATCTTGCCGGTCTCGCCGAAATGGTTGACGAGCAGGTGGCACATCTGCCACCCGTGGCGCATTTCCTCGACCATGATGCGGCAGACGCTCTCGGTGTCGTACTCGGAGGGAGACGTCTCGAGCAGATGCCTCTGCTGCTCAACGGAGGCAAACTCCGTGTCGCCCTGGTAGACAATGAGGTTCAACAGGGCGTCGCGGGCCGGCTGGTGCGGGATCTGGGTGACACGCTCCCACTTGCGCGAGCCCTTGTAGTCCCCGAACTCGACCTCCTCGGTCTTTAGCTCGCCGAACTTCGCCTCGAACGGGTAGTCCGCAAACTTCGGCGCCAGGGACAGGCCGATGTCCTTCTGCCAGGCGCGGAAAGCGTCGATCCAGTCGTCGAACGTCGCAATCTTCTTCATCGCAGTTCCAACTCGTTATCATACCCGTTTATGACGCAGGGGACAGCGTGGACTGTCGAGCTGGAAGTCGAGAGTCGAGAGTTCAGAGTCGAGAGGCCTTCGCTGGTTTCTGAACTCTTGAACCTCGACTCTCGACTCTAGACTTGCCCGTGGCACTCAGAATCGATTGGGAGGGCTTGATCGTGGGCTTCGAGAGCCGCTCGCACCAGATCACGCACTTCTTCGACCGGGAGACGGGTGATGTCGAACAGGTCCTGGAGCGTGACGCGGCACGTCATGCGGCGATGGTGTCGAACCCGCGGTACGTCGCGTTGCCGCGCGATCAAGGGGAGCGAACCGTGGGGGATCTGGAGGAGTTCCTTCAACGCTGCGAAGACGAGGCGTGCCGCCGGGCGCTGGCCGAAGCCCTCGCCGGAGCGGGCTCTGTCACGCGCTACCGGGAAACCCTGATCCGGTTTCCGAGAGAGGAGGCTCGCTTCTTCCAGTTCAAAGAGCACCGGGCCCTGGAACGCGCGCAGCAATGGTTGGCCCTCCAGGGCATTGCCTTCGCAACACCGAAAAGGGAAATGTGAAAGGAATCGCGGGTCACCGGATCGTCAGGAAGCCGAACCTCTCCGGGGCGTGAAAGTTCGGGGGATCGGTGAATGTGGGGCTCCAGGCCGAGTACTCGTCGCGAAGACTGCGGTCGATGCGGAAGAAATTGGCTCTCCAGGCAGCCGCCGGTGCACCGGACTCCATGGGCGCCAGAGGGATCCGTAGCAGCGCGGACCAGCGTTTTTCGCGCAGCCGGACACGCGCCGAGAAACCCGGACAGTTCCAGGCGGTCTCGACTCGCATCGTCTCGCGGCGAAGATCGGGGGACTCGATCCGCGCGTCAAAAAGCGCGCCCAAGGGATTGACCTCGAATTCGTAGTAGACCGCCGCGGGATCGTGCGGCGAGAGAAAGACCTCGAAGACGTCCTCCTCCCAGAGGGGACCGTCTCTTTCTGTTCGCCTGGCCACCCGGCCTCTGTCGCGGCCGTCAAACCGCACGAGCAACGCTCCGCCCCGGAGCCCGACCCGCACGCGAGTCGCAAGGCGAGGCAGACTTCCGTCGAGCGCGCTCGTCAGAAAGAGCGGCGCGAGACCCACAAGCCGATCGGCCGTCGCGAGCCGGGGAACGTGGTGTCTGGGCTGAGGTGGCCCCGTCAAGCGAGAAGCTTCTCGCCTTCCGGTCTCGGGACGGAGTGACGCGGCGTCTTGAGCTGCGTCATTTTAATTTCCACTGGCGAATGATGTTGAAGCCGAAATAGATGTTGTGCGGCGAGAGACCTCGAAAATCGGACGCGACGTACTGGTCAACGGTCGTGTCGCGAAGGTTGCCGACCGTAAAGGAGAACCGGTGCCGGGGCACCGTCTTCTCGATCGCCACGATCCATCCCGCGCCGGGATTGATATTCGTGTGCGGCACGAACTCTCCCTGAACGTTGATCGAACGTGTGAGGCTGGCCGAGAGCGCCAGCGGCACATTGAAGACGTTGCTGCGCAACGGGACGCCCGGGATGTCTTGCAGACCGGCCGCCCGGGTCGAGAAGGTCGGCACCGCGCTGACGCGCACTCTCTCGGCGATCGTGAAGGCGACGATGCCCTGCGCGAAAAAGCTCGTGCGGTCCTCAAAGTTCTTTTGTCCCTTGATGTTGCCGCCGATCCGGACGGCGGCGTGGAGAGGGCTGGTGGGCGAGGAGAGCAGACCGTACTTGGCGAAGACCTCCCAATCCTCCAGCGCCTGGCCGCGCAGAAAACCCGCTTCCAGGCCGCGCACCGGGGCGTAGGAGAGTCCGAGCCCGACGGTCGCGCCCGAGAAAAACGAGAAGAACGAGTGGAAAGTCGAGTCCTGGACAGGATCCGAGAACCGGTGGTTAATCAGGAGCTGGAGTGACCCCTCCCCGATCGGGTCGGCGGAAGGCAGGTTGATGATGACCGAACCTTCCGGAGGTCGGATCGGGGACGCATTCTCTTCGGCTCGGACGTTTCGGGCGGAAACGGCGGCGCCG
>JBOGJN010000309.1:0-2204 GCA_050745445.1 Thermoanaerobaculia bacterium | reverse complement strand
GAATCTTCCAGGACGTAGCATGCATGCCGGCCCCGGCCTTCGCCGTGGATTGGATCGAGCGGCTCTACGCGGAGGGTGTCACCGGCGGCTGCGGCTCTAACCCGTTGCTCTATTGCCCCGACGATCCCAACACCCGGGGTCAGATGGCCGTTTTTCTGACCAAGACGTTTTCTCTGCCTTAGGTCCTCCGTCGGGGAAAATCCCGTAACGGGAATGTGTGTAGGGCAGGGCTTGTCCCCGCCCGCGGGCGGCCGCAAGGGCCGCCCCTACAGAACCCGAACCCAGACGGCTCCGAGCGAAGGCGCCGCAAGCCCCGTGCGGCCGGCAGTTATCATCCTCTCTGTGAGGAAAGACTGCGTCCTCCTGCTATCCCTCGTGGCTTGCCTCGCTGTCTCTTGCGAGGCGAAGGCCGGTCAAAGCCCTCGCGCCGTGTCACCCCGCGTCCTGCTCATCGGGATTGACGGCGCCGACATGCAAATCGTCAATCGCCTGATTGGCGAGGGAAAGCTACCCACCTTCGCGCGGCTGAAGCGCGAAGGTGCATCGGGTGTGCTGCGTTCCGTGGAGTCCCTGCTCTCGCCGATCGTCTGGACTTCGATCGCCACGGGTCGCAAACCGCAGGACCACGGAATCTTCGATTTCGTGGAGGTCTCGCCGGACGGCAATCCCATACCGATCACGAGCAATCGCCGCAAGGTGCCCGCGCTCTGGAACATCGTGGGGGAATTCGGCAAGACTTCCGGTTTCATCGGCTGGTACGCGTCCTTTCCCGCGGAACGCGTGCAGGGCTTCGAGATCTCGGATCGGCTCGCTTTTCACCAGTTCCGAAGTGAGCGGGCCACCGTCGGCGCGACGTTTCCGGAAGGCCTGGACGCGGAGCTCTACCGGAAGTTCGGGGAGCCGACGCCCGATCTTGCCGCCACGAAGACCCGTTTCCTCTCCCATCCGGACCTTCCTGTCGGCGAGAGCGGCCAGAAGAGGCTCGAAGAGCTGTCGAAGATCTATGCGACGAGCGAGTTCTACCGGAAGATCGCCCCCGACCTGCAACGAAAGTTCGGGACGGACTTGCTCGCGGTCTATTTCGAAGGGATCGACGCGTGCGGTCATCTCTTCATGGAGGACGCTCCGCCGAGGCGACCGGAAGTTTCCAACGCCGACTACGCCGCCTTCTCGGAGACGGTGGACCGCTACTACCAGTATCAGGACGAGGTGCTCGCCGACCTGCTCAAGCTCGAGGGCGAAGACACGGTCACGATCGTGTGCTCCGACCACGGGTTCAAGAGCGGGGTGCAACGGCCCCGGATCTCGGGGAGGGCGGACACGGGCGTCGCCGTGCTATGGCATCGGCTCCACGGCGTGATCTTCGTGCACGGCCACCCGGTCGTGTCGGGGAGCGAGATCCGCGACGCTTCGATCTTCGACATCGCGCCGACGGTGGCTGCCCTCCTGCCGGTCCCGCTTTCACGGGAGCTTCCCGGCCATGTGCTTGCCGGAATCTTCGCGGCCGGAACGATCCCGGAGCACCCTCGCGCGGTCGAAAAATATGCCGCTCGGCCGAAGCCGAAACAGGAGGTGGCCCTGAAGGGGGATCCGGAGACTCTTCGAAAGCTCGCCGCGCTCGGCTATCTCACGGGCGTCGGGAAGACGATGGCGCACGACAAGGAGGGGCGAACCGCTCTGTCGTATCTCAATGAAGGCAGGAGCCGGTCGGCCTCGGGAGACGAGGATGGCGCGCTTCGCTGTTTCGGCAAGACGCTGGAGCTCGATCCGAAGAATGTGAATGCCCTCTCTTCGGCGGCGGGGATTCTGATTTCCCGGAGAGACTATTCGCGCGCGCAAGGGCTGCTCGACCGCGCCCTCGCCTTGAACCCGGACGATGTCTCGGTGCGCCTGAAGCGGGCGACCCTGGCCCTGCAGACGGGACAGTGGGCGGCGGCAGCCCTGGAGCTCAAAGCCGCAAGCACGATTGATGACCGGCTGCCTCTCTATCATCTTTTGCTGGCGGTGCTCGAGGACGCAACGGGGAGGCCGGAGGAAGCGCTCCGGGAGCTCGACGAGGCGGAAAAGTTTTCCGATGTGGATGACCCGCTGCCGATAATCTGGACGACCCGGGCCCAGATCGCGGCATCCCTTGGCCGTGTGGAGGTCGCGGAGACGGCGGTGAATCGGGCTGCGGCGCTCGCTCCGGAATCCAGCCTCCTGGG
>JBOGJN010000308.1:0-2395 GCA_050745445.1 Thermoanaerobaculia bacterium | reverse complement strand
TCTATGCACGGCGCTACTGGAAATCGAACGTCTATGGGGCCGTGGTTGCGGGTATCGGAGCAGCCGGGCTTTTCACTGTTGCTGGGGGGATTCTCTTGTGGCAGAGCCAAGGCTTGCGGGGACGGTTATGGGGCGCGGGGATGATTTTGTATGCGATTGCCGCGGTGTGGGCTTTGGTCGCAGGAAACTGGGTGGCTGTGTACCCCTACGCCGTCGAGGTCGAGGAAGGTAAAGGCTTCCGCTTCTACGCTCCGTTCAAGAAGTTTTACATACCGACCGAGGAAGTGAAGCGCGTCAAATGGTCGTGGCTCCGGGCCGGTTGGGTGGTCAGGCTCAAGCGGCGGCGCGGACTGCTGACCGGCTTCATTATCCATGTCGCATGGGGTCGGCAGGGGCGTGAATTAGCCCAAGCAATGAGGGAGGAACTCGCCCGCAGCGCATGAAGCGTTCGGCACCTCAAAATTGCGAAAGCGCAAATGCTTAGCGGGGTCAGATCTTCATGAAACAGTATGATCAATCGCGCCTCGGGTATGTCAGATCTGACATAAGAGTCCGCGGTGCTTTGTTCTGATCACAAATCACAAATCACAAATCACAAATCACAAATCACAAATCGCGAATCACAATTCCCGAATCACAAGTTCCTTCTATCCCGGCCCGGCGAGGATGCGCCAGCGAGCCAGGCGCTCGGCGGTCTCGACACAGCGCCGCGCCGCCAGGCGGCAGAGCAGCGCCGAGAGGTCCGCACATCCTTCGGGGTCGGACCTTTCGAGCCCCTCGAACCGCGATCGCGAGAGCTCCAGAAGGAGCGTGTCTTCGTGGGCACGGGCGTCCGCCGACCGGCCGGCCGAGTCGGGGTCCAGAATCGTCATTTCGCCGAAGATCTCGCCGGGCCCGAGGATCGCCAGGGCTTCCTCGCCGCCTGCGATGTGGCGCGAGATCCGCACCCGCCCGCGCGCGATTGCGTAAAGCGCGTCGCCCGAGTCTCCCTCGCGGAAGATCAGAGACTCTGCCGGATAGCTGCGCTCCTGTGCGAAGGCAGCGAAGAGAATGCGGTCCGACTCGCGCAGGCCACCTCCGGTCAAGAGCCTGGACTTCTCTTCGGCAGAGAGTGCGGCCGTCTGCCCCGGAGCCCGGCGTTGGAGGTCTCGCGAGGGGCGCTCGCCAGGGAAGAACTCCCGGAAAAGATCGTTCAGACGGCCAAGTCGCCGGGCCAGGCACGCCCTCAGGTGGCGTAGCCACGGCGCGCGGTCCGGGCTTTCGAAGAGAAAGTCGCGCGTAAACCCGAGAAGTGTCAGCGGTCCCTCTGCGCGCGCGTCGCTGACGCGGGCCTCCCCGGCGAGCGCCTCTTCTCCCGCAAAGTCGCTCGTTCCCGCCTCGCCCATCGATTGGGGCCCCACGGGCGTCTCCCGCACGAGTTGAACGCTTCCGGCGACCACGAAATAGATTTCCGCTGCGAGGTCTCCTGCCTTGAAGAGAGCGGCACCCGGTGCCAGGCGCCGCAGCTCCCCTCCCGCCGCAGCCGCGAGCAGCGCGCGGTCCCCCATGCCGGCAAGCGCCGTTAATTCCGCCAGGCGCTGCGCGCGGTCGAGCACTCCCCGGGTCTCGCCGCCGCGCGCGATCAAGGCGCGCAGGAGACCCGGTCCGCGGTCGGGCCAGGAGAGATCGGGCGCCCGGCGCTCGGCCTGCGCGTTGAGCCTTCGGTTGGCGGCCGCCACGGCCTCCTGCCAGCTCGGAATCTCGTCGGACGCCAGAGCCCGCGCGGCGCGCAGGAAGCGGGCGTCCTCCGCGTCGGGCAGACCGTCGGGGCGCAAGAGCGCGGCCTCGAGCAAATCGAGCACGGCGTCCTTGAACCTCTTTTCGAGAAAGAGAAGACGGCCCCGCGCGGAGGCGCTGCGGGGATCGAACGGATCCCGTTCCCGCGCGTCGTCGAGCAACCGGCGCGCCTCTGTCAGGTCGTGGGCCTCCAGAGCCAGGATCGCCATGGGGACCGGGTCGTTGCTGTCCACGACAAAGGGGCGGGCGTCTTCCAGTCTTCCCGCTGCAATCAGAACGCGGGCAAGTGACGCTGCAAAGGAGGCCCGGTCCGCGAGCTCCAGGTTGACGGCCAGACGGTAGAGGATGTCCGCTTCGGCGACCAGCCCGGCCGCCTCGCACTTTCCCGCGGCCTCCCGGGCCTCCCTGCCCGTCGCGTGCGTCAAGACGGGGGCCTCAAGGAGTGGATCCCTCCCTGCGCGATGGAGAAGGGAGAGACGAGAGGGGCCTGAGCCGGAAAACGGTAGACGGGAGACGGAAGACGAGCGGGGGGCGCGGCCTGGAGGGCGATCGCGACGACGAGCGCAGAAAAGGTTCCCATCCGTTCCTCCGATGTAGTCTGGATAGATTCTATGGGACG
>JBOGJN010000307.1:0-2333 GCA_050745445.1 Thermoanaerobaculia bacterium | reverse complement strand
TGCCCGAGCCGTTGGTTCCGGAAGACACCGAAGGCCGGATGGCGAGAAAACTCCAGATGACCGTGCCGCCCTGGCTGACTGTGAACTGATACTGGCCGGCATCGCCACGGCCGCTCGTCTGCTGACCGGCGTTGGGGAGGCCGCAAACGGTTTCCGAGGCATAGGACGTCGGCGGCGCTCCTGCGGGAAACCTCACGACCGTCCCGCGGATCATGTTGACGCCTACGATTTCCGGCGGGTGGTTCCTCGGCGGATCGGCCTGTGCAAGGAGACCGACGGTGAGGGTCCGCTCGACGCGGGAAACGGGGAGGCTTGCGCTGACCAGGGGGGGCATCGAACGGTAGGGGCGCAGGGCCCCGCTCCGGATCGCGCTCCCGAAGTGGGGGTCCTTCGAGAGAACGGTCAGCGCGGCTTCGAACTCTTCGGGGCTCGGCAGTGGCTGTCGCTCGGAAAGAGAGACCCGCACATCGGGTCTGTCAAAACGCCCCTCGACGAGGATTGCCGTATTCTTCGTGTAGTTGAAGATCGTGGCGCGATAGCGGTCCGGCGGGGAGGAAACTCCGCCGTTTGCCGCGTCAAGCAACTCGAAGGCTAGAATTCGATACCGACAGTTCCAGAGGCGCTGCTGGACGATCGGTTGCCGCAGGAGTGAGCTTTTCGCGTTCTCGATGTCCGCCGCGGAAGGACCCCACGGGACCACCCGAACCGTGAGGGATTCCTCGGCCGCGGAGATTTTCGCGGCGAGAAGAAGCATCGAGACGGCCAGCGGGTAAGCTGCTCTCCGCATCAGACAGCTCTCCTGACTGTTTCGAAGCGGAATCATACCCTGCGGTGTGTGCTGGCTCCTCACGATCAGGTTGACAGGGGCTGGGGCGTGCCGTAGCGTAGCCAGACCTTAGAGAGAGACAGAAGAATGCGTCACTGGCTGGCCGTCTGCCTGCTTCTCTCTTTCATCGGCGTTCCGCTCGCGGCCGGGGTCCCGCGGCGGGATCCCCTCCGGACTTTCTTCGATGATCAGAGACGTTTCCAGATGCTCTCCGGCGCCACGCGGTCGGTCCTGAAGCTTCGCTTCGCAACGCCCGCAGCGGCGCGAAAGGCCCCGACAGCGGCGAAGCCAGCCTCGCCGGATTCCGTCCGAGGGGCCGCGTCTCGAGGCGGGAGAAGCTCTGCTCTAACGCTCTCGAACACCGCCGTGAACGATCCCTCGGCAGACACGGGCGTGCAGGATACGCAGAGCAGTTCGGCGCTCGTGCTGGGCTCGGGTTCGAACGCGATCGCGGCCTTCAACGACTCTGGTTCCTGGATCCCGGGGGTCAACGACCACTTCACCGGGTTTTCCCGGTCGGCCGACGGCGGAGCGTCCTGGACAGACGCGGGAACTCTCCCGGCCTCGACCGGCGGCGACGCGGGAGATCCGGTGCTCGCCCGCGACGAGACCTCCGGCGCGGTCTTCTTGAGCACGCTCAACTTCGACACCCTCGATACGATTCAGTTCTTCCGCTCCTCCGACGATGGAGTCTCTTTCTCCTCAGCGGTCAATGCGACGCCGGGCTTGAGCGGCCTCGGCGATCTGCTGGACAAGGAATGGATCGCGGTGGACAACTTCCAGGGCTCGGGGCAAGGTAACGTCTATCTCGTCCTGCGGGACTTCACGCAGGCGGGGCCGGGCTCTCCCCGCGACGGAATCCTCTTCTTCCGATCCACGGACGGCGGGAGTACGTGGGGGCCAAGCGGCGGCTTGCTCATTGCTGGCTCCGGCAATTTCAATGTTCAGGGGGCTTTCGTCACCGTGGGTCCCGACCACGCGGTCTACGTGTTCTGGCTGGATCAGAGCGCGGGTGCCGGAACCCCTAACGTCATCGAGATGAGGAAGTCCGCGGATCTGGGCGTGTCTTTCGGCGGCGCGGTTACGGTCGCCACGCTCTCCAGTTCCAACATTCGGACGAACGGGGATCTGGGGCTCCAGGGGGGCTTCCGAACGAACTCCTTCCCGCAGGCGGCGGTCAATCCCGTCAGTGGAAACCTCTATGTTGTTTACAACGACGTGGCATCCGATCAGGACGCCGCCGATATCTATCTCCGACAGTCGCTCGATGGAGGCGCGACCTGGGGCGCGCCCGTCAGCGTGAGCGACGACACGGGCGGCGCGGACCAGTTCCATCCGTCGCTGGCGGTGACGCCGGACGGCACCGCGCTCTTCGTTGCTTTCTACGATCGCCGGCTAGACCCGGCCAACAGCCTGATCGATCGCTTCGGAGCGATCGCGACGATCTCGGGCTCGACCGTCACTCTTCTGCCGAACTTTCGGATCACGAGTGGCTCGTTCCCGGTCG
>JBOGJN010000306.1:0-1739 GCA_050745445.1 Thermoanaerobaculia bacterium | reverse complement strand
GCCCGATATAAATTCCTGGACTTTCTCGATGCTCTCGAAGTCGTCCTTGTGGCACGCGTACGCTTGCTTAAACCTCTCGGTCGCAAGCTTAAGAAATTCCTCGTCCCCCGATTCCTTGTCCTCTATTTCATCCATCCAAGACCTCTCTCGGAGGACACGCCCGGCCTATCGGTGCCAAGGAAGTCATGGTCGGCGACCGGGGCGCGGGTCGCGCCGCGGCGGAGCGTGGGGGCGAAGTAGGCGAGCGTGGCGAGGGCCTTGGCGGCGTGACTGCTCCAATCGTGGACGGGGTTCGGCCGCCATTCGATCTTGTTGTCCAAATGATCATGCTTGTAGCGTTGGTGGAAGGCCCGGAGACAGGTAAGGCCACGGTCGCACTCCTCCGCGTTGAAGTTACACCGCGGGAGCAGCATCCGGACGCTCTGAATCTGGGCGTTGTCGTCCGTCTGCGGCATAACGTAGCACGCGAAGCCATTCCGTGTCAAGATGTCCTCCGCGGTTACCCCGGACGTAATCTGGTGCTGGCGGGCGTCGTGGGGCAGGAGAAGGGCGGCGTAGGACCACGGGCGCTTACGTAGCTCCTCGGTGATCATGTCCGGCACGCTCATACGATGGAACTCGGCATAACCAATAATGTCCACCCAATTATCCTTTCTCACCTGCGCGTACCAGATCGCGGTCGCGTCGGCCCACCCGAGGTCGAAGGCGGCGTAGACGGGCTCCTCGGGGGAGTACACAAGGTCGCCCACGCGACCCTGCTTTTCCGCCCGAAGCAGGAGGTCTACGTAGTAGCTACCCGGCGTGACCTCCTCGAAGGTGCAGTAGTATTCCTGGCGGAACAGGGAATCACCGACCTCCGGGCCGTACAGGCTGATGTTCTCCGCGCGTATGGCGGCGAGTTTCTCGGCCGTGAAGATACCGGTATCGTTGACGGTCGCGTAGTGCACGGCCCATCCGGGCTTTCCCCGCATGTCGTTCATCTGCCGGTAGACGTGGTTGCGGCCGCGCGGGGTCGTCAGGAACCGCATGAAGCCGCCGTTCTCCGCCACGATGGGCCTGAGGATGGCCAGGGCCTGCGGGTCCGCGATGGACCACTCGGAGAAGTAGACCCCGTAGGGGGACCCGCCGACGATGGCATCGTAGTTGTCGGAGCCCAGGAATTGGATACGGGAAACCTTTCCGCCGGCCGAGCGGACCTCCAGCGCCATTTCCTGCTCCTTGAATGGGCCGACGCGGAAGCCGGCGGGGAACGCCTCGTCCACGCGGCGAACGCCGGTATGGGGGTTTATTGAGGTCCATATTGCGCGGCGGGTGTGCTCCTGCTGGGGGAGGCAGTAGAAGTAGTTGGCGGGCTTCCGGGCGGCGCGAACGGCGCAGTCGCCGAGGCCGACTTCGTCCTTGCCCCATCGCCGGTGGCCGACGAGGAGGAGGTTTTCTATTCCGGCCTCAAGGTCCGCCCACACGGCCATCTGGTGCGGCCGCGGGGTCCAGCCCTCACGGGGTATTTTTATTTTCATCGGCGAATAATTTTCTTAGAAAGTGTTCTTCCCCGCCGTACGCCCCGCCTAAGTCCGGGGTACAAGCGCCGACCTGGCGCGGGGGCGTAAACTGCTGAATAACGATCTGCACGCGGTTGTCCTGCAGCGACTCCACCACCGGCTGCGCCCCGCACCACCGTATCTTCGCCTCGATCAGGCCGCGGAGGCGGTCGAACTTGCGGAAGTCGGGGGCCGGGAGGG
>JBOGJN010000305.1:0-1658 GCA_050745445.1 Thermoanaerobaculia bacterium | reverse complement strand
CGTCGTTGATCCACTCGATCGCCTGCTCGATATTCAACTCTCGCGCCGGTGTCAAACGAATCGCCTGGTCCGAGGTGGAGGCGCGCATGTTGGTCAAGTGTTTCCTCTCGCAGGGCTGGACGACCATCTCCCCCTCCTTGACCTGCTCGCCTACGATCTGTCCCGCGTAGACCTTCTCGACCGGTCTAACGAAGAACGTGCCGCGGTCGGCCAGGCGGTCCAGCGCATAGGCCGTCACGTCGCCCGGCTCCTTGGCGATCATGGCGCCCTTCGTGCGGTTAGGCAGAGGTCCCCGGTGCGGGCCGTACTGGTCGAAGAGGTGGTTCAAGAGGCCGGTCCCCTTGGTCAACGTCAGGAACTCCAGCCGGAATCCGAGCAGCCCTCGCGAGGGGACCGCGAACTCCAGACGCGTGCGGTCGCCATGCTTGCCGAGGTGCTTCAACTCTCCCTTCCTCTCGCCGACCGCGCCGATGACGGCGCCCGTGAACTCGTCCGCGCAGTCGATGACCAGTTCCTCGTACGGCTCGAGAAGCTCCCCGCTTTCGCCGCGGCGGAAGATGACCTGCGGGCGGCCGAGGGCGAACTCGTACCCTTCGCGGCGCATCGTCTCGGCCAGGATGGCGAGCGAAAGCTCGCCGCGCCCGAGGACCTCGAAGGCGTCGGGCTCGGGAGTCTTCTGCATCCGGAGGCCGACATTCCTCTCGAGCTCCTTCTCCAGGCGTTCGAGCACGTGGCGGCTCGTGACGTACTTCCCAGACAGCCCGGCCATGGGCGAATCGTTGACGCGGAACTCCATCGAGAGGGTCGGCTCGTCCACGCGGATGCCGGGCAGAGGCGCCGGATCCGAAAGATCCAGGATCGTGTCGCCAATCTCGATGTCGGGAAACCCCGAGATCATGCAGATGTCGCCGGCCGAGGCCTCGGTGACCTCGACTCTTTCGATCCCCTCGAAAAGATAGATCTTGCCGGCCTTGCCTCGCTCCACTAGCGTCCCGTCGGGACGCACGGCGGCCAGCTCCGTCGCGTGCGAGAGGCTGCCCGAATGGATCCGCCCGACGGCCAGGCGCCCCAGGTAGTCGGAGTAGTCGATGTTGGCCACGAGCATCTTGAACGCCGCCTCGCCCACGACGGGGGCCGGGATCCGTTCGAGGATCTCATCGAGCAAGGGCTTGAGGTCGCCGGACCGGGCCTCGAGGTCCTTCGAGACAAAGCCCAGGCGTCCGGAGCCGTACAGCACGGGAAAGTCCAGATGGTGATCTTCGGTCGCCAGAGACAGAAACAGGTCGTGGATCTCCTCTTCGACTTCTCGGGGGCGCGCATCCGCGCGGTCGATCTTGTTGATCAGGACGATCGGCTTTTTGCCCCCTTCCAGGGCCTTCTTCAAGACGAAGCGGGTCTGGGGAAGAGGCCCCTCGGAGGCATCCACGAGAAGCAGCACCCCCTCCACCATCGTCAGAATCCGCTCCACCTCCGAGCCGAAGTCACGGTGCCCCGGCGTGTCCACGATGTTGATGACGGTGCCCCGGTCCTTGACCGCGGTGTTCTTGGCCAGGATCGTGATCCCGCGCTCGCGCTCCAACTCTCCCGAGTCCATGACGAGCTCTTGGACGTGAGACCCGGCGCGAAAGGTGCCGCACTGCTTCAGGAGCGCGTCCACC
>JBOGJN010000304.1:0-1120 GCA_050745445.1 Thermoanaerobaculia bacterium | reverse complement strand
GCCGCCAAGGACAGGGTGTTGGCGAACTGCCGCTCTCCTTCCCCCGGGAATCCCACCATCAGATCCGTCCCGAGCCCGAGGTCCGGGATGCGGCGGACTGCCTTCTCGATGAAGACGCCGTAGTCCCGGACGGTGTACCGCCGGTGCATGGCCCGTAAGATCTCATCGTCTCCGCTCTGGAGGGGGACATGCAGATACCGGCACAATTTATGAGAGTCGGCCATATGGTCGAGCAGCGCGTCCGAGATGGTCGTCGGCTCGATGGACGAGATTCTGATGCGCTCCACTCCGGCGATCCGTTCGAGACGGTGGATCAGATCCAGCAGCGAGAGCCCGCCGGACGCGTACCGCCCGACGTTGACCCCGGTCAGTACCAGCTCGCGGTGTCCCCGCGCGGCCAGTTCCCTAGCCTCCCGGAGCACGTCCTCGGGCCGGCGGCTCCGCTCGTGCCCGCGCGCAAACGGGATGATGCAGAAGGAGCACATGAAATCGCAGCCGTCCTGGACTTTGAGATTGGCGCGCGTGGACCGGTTGTCGCCCGTCCCGTCCAGGACGAAATCTTCCCGATCGATCGTCCGCGTGTGCAAAACCTGTGGCGCCGGCTGCTTACGCAGCGCGGGCGGCGCTGGAAGGTGGTCGGGCAGACTCATCTTGTACTGGGCGCCCACGATCAGATCGAGGCCGGGCACGTGACGGAGCGCCTCGGCACCCGTTTGGGCGTAGCAGCCGGTGACGGCCACAAAGGCGTGCGGTGAATGCCGCAGCGTCCGTCGGACGAGATATCGGCAGTCGGTCTCGGCATGCTCCGTGACAGAGCAGGTGTTCAGCACGAGCAGA
Source organism: Thermoanaerobaculia bacterium (assembly GCA_050745445.1). Lineage (GTDB taxonomy): Bacteria > Acidobacteriota > Thermoanaerobaculia > UBA5066 > Gp7-AA6 > JBOGJN01. The sequence continues at coordinate 283 of JBOGJN010000304.1, read as the reverse complement.
TCAGTCGGCTGTCCGAACTCCACCAGATGATAGCCGTCCCGCCTCAAGCGATCCGCGAGCAGGGAGGTTTCGGCCTGGTTCAGACGGCATCCGATGGTATGGAGTGAGGCTCTGGGTTGCGCGGCTTGCATCGTGGCGACATTATAGGAGAGGTCTGTGATCACGGCAAGTGGTGTGCGAGACGGTTGTTGACGGAGCCGGCCCACCTTATGTTAAGATTTTTCGCTATGATGAAACGACTGCGAGACGCGCTACTCCTCGCCGTGATCGGCCTGGCGCTCGT
>JBOGJN010000303.1:0-8352 GCA_050745445.1 Thermoanaerobaculia bacterium | reverse complement strand
GTTCCGGGCAATTTCCAGTTCTCGCGAAAGCCCGATGGCCCCGAGGAGACCTCCTCGGGCCCGCTCAAGGACATCCTGCCGCGTTCTTTGGAGGGGATGCGGCGTTATGACGACTTTCAGCAGGCCGCCGCGCTCGCTCCCGACGAGGCCTTCTTGAAGGGCACGTCGGTCAAGGCCACTCCGCATCCGGGCGAGAAGGACGGCATCCTGGTCAAGGATCTCTGGAGCAGGGTCAGTCAGGGGGCCACTCCGAGGGACTGCGAGGCGGCGATCCGGGCAGACTCCTACCGGATCCGCCGGCTGCTGGCGCACTGGCTGGAGGAGGGAGCCCTGCAGGTCCAGGAGGCCGGAGGGAAGGCCGGGACCTAGCCCGCATTATTCATGATCGACTCACTCGCTTCGCTCGCGCCGATCTTTTCCGCGACGTCCTTGAAGCGGTCGCGCCACGCGACCGAGCGGCTCGTCATCGCTCCTCGATGATGCCTCGCCCTTTCCCTGTTGCCCAGGACTGCTCTCTGCTCTCTTCCGGCCGCGTCGAGCGGCCGCTCCAGATGTCCTTCCTTGTCTCGACGGAAAATCTCTGTCGCGGACACGATGTCCTGTCTCAATTTTCCAGCCCTCCGTATTCAGGCCCGCTCGGCTCCAGGAGTTACCCGTGCTCCGGTCGGGTGACCATGAATAATCCGGGCTAGCCGGAGTCCGCCGGGCGGGCCAGAGTTCGCGCCTCCCAGCCGGCCTATCGCCTTCGGCTCTTCCGCTTGGATCGGCCGAAGGATTCGGCCTCGCCGGCCGGCGTTCCTGAAAGCGGGATGCGAAGACGCGCGGGCTCTCCCTGTGGGCGCCTCGTGCCGGGAGCCCTTCGGAAGACGTGCGGCCTCGGCGCATTGGCCACCCGGCCGGTCCGGAAAAGGTCCTCCGAAGGCCACACAACGGGAATCTTGCGGCCGATGAGCTTCTCGATCGCATCCAACGAGAAGACGTAGTCGTCGCAGGCGAAGGAGACGGCGGTACCCTGCGCCCCGGCCCGTGCCGTGCGGCCGATGCGGTGCACGTAGTCCTCGGGGTCCTGGGGCAGGTCATAGTTGATCACGTGCGAAACGCCTTCGATATGGAGGCCGCGTGAGGCCACGTCGGTCGCGACGAGGACAGCGAGCCTGCCTCCCTTGAAATCGCTCAGGATCTGCAGGCGTCGCTCCTGAGGGACGTTGCCGGCGAGCGCACGTGTCGGATAGCCATTGGCCGAGAGCCCGCGCACAAGCTCCACCGCGGTCGTGCGGCGGTTGACGAAGATCAGCACCCGCTGACCTCCTTCATGCTCGAGCACTCCCAGGAGAAGGCGGAACTTCTCCGCGGAGGAGACGTGGTAAAGGGTCTCGGTGATGCCGTGTGCCTCCAAGTGCTCGGGCTCGATCTCCACCTTCTCGGCGTTGTTGGTGTGCTCGTAGGCGAGCTCCATGACCGCATGCGAGAGCGTCGCGGAGAATAGAAGCGTCTGCCGTCGCCGGTACGAAGGGCAACGGCGCAGGATGTGGCGCAGATCGCGCAGGAAGCCCATGTCGAACATTCGATCCGCTTCGTCGATCACGAGGATCTCGACATCCCGAAACGTTGTCGCGCCCTGCCGTTCGTAGTCGATCAGCCGCCCCGGCGTCCCCACGAGCAGGTCCGGCACCCTGGCAACCGCCTCCCGCTGTCGCCGGTAATCGATCCCTCCGAAAACAGCCAGGCTGGTCAGGCCGGTGTGCCGGCCCAGCGTGTCGGCCTCCTCCCGGATCTGGGCGACCAGCTCCCGGGTGGGCGCGACGACAAGAGCGCGTGGCCCGCGCGCCGGCGCGGGCCGGAGCTTTTTAACGAGTCTGGAAAAGATCGTGATCAGAAACGCCGCGGTCTTGCCGGTGCCTGTCTGCGCCTGTGCCGCGACGTCCCGCGCGTCGAGCGTCAGCGGCAGACACCTCTGCTGGACCGGCGTGGCAAAGACGAACCCCGCGTCCGCTAAGCCCCAGAGGACTTCGTCGGGAAGGTTGAAATCCGTGAGGAGAGTATTTGTCAGATGCCGGTCGGACCCGGCGGAAGTCATAGACACAAAAGGATCTTATCAGAGTCGGACGGCGGCAGGGCGGAGACCGGAGACGCGGGCCGGGTGCGCCCAAAGTCATCGATCAAGAGCTTCCCCGTGGCGCGGGCCAGCGCCGTCGCGATCGATCTCTTCTCCTTGGGGCCGGCGGCTCCCGCAAGCGGTGTCAACCTTCCGCCGGCCCGAGCCGCGAGCCGCGACACGGACCACGTCCACCACGGGGACAGAGGCAGATATGTCTCTCGCCAGCATTCCAGCTCGGCGAGCGGGATCAAACGGGTGCGCGTCTTCTCGAAGGCCGTCGTCCGGATCAGGATTGCCTCGGGACCCACGTCGATTGTCTCCTCCGCGAAGGCCAGAGCCGCGAGGCCCACAAGTGCCGCAGGTGTCGAGACTCCAACCGCGAGTGTCAGCGCAACGAGCACCGGCAGCGGAAGATCACCGAAGCTTGCCCTCTTCAAGCCCGTCTCCCAGGAGGTTTCCAAACGGAAGGCTCCAAAAAGGGCGGCGCCGAGAACGGCGATGGCCAGGGCAGCCAGCCGGATCCGGCCTCCCCGCGTGCGCACCAGCGGCCGGATCTCGACGCGCAGGCCCGAGGGACCCACGCTCATCACGACACGTCCCTGGTCTCGATTCGACACGGGGGGGATTGTATGATCCGATCTTCGGCTAGCGGACCGGGAGGGGGTGAGAGTGGCAGGAAAAGGGAAGAAAGGCGGCAGGAAAAAGACGCGTGGCGCGGCCGGGAAGCGCCTGAAGAAGACCCCGAAGAAGGCAGCTGCCCGCGGCCGCAGGCGAGCCAAAAAAGCCCCCGCCGCCAGACCCGGAGCGAGCAAGCGGACGGCCCGGAAGCGGCCGGCTGCCTCTCAGAAGAGAGCGTTGGTTGGGCCCTCCACCCCGGTGCCCACGCCTGCCGGAGGCATGTACGGCGAGGCGGACTGGAGGGCGGACGACGAGGATGGCGGGGGGCTCGCGCCCTTGAGCCCGGAGAAAGACGCAACACGGCGCCTCGCCGAGGAGGATCAGGCGAAGGGCCCGGAGCAGAGGAGCGAAGAAGACACCGAGTGGTAAGATTAAGGAAGCCGGAACCCATTGCCGGACTCTTGTCCGGCTGTTGGCCAGAGAAGGTCCCGAGAAATCGGGACCTTCGGATTTTGTGGGGCGTAAAACGTGAAACGTCAAACGTAAAACGAAGCGGCCGGCCTCGTTTTACGCCTTAACGTTTTACGTTTCACGAGGTATCGGAATCGGCCTGCGATCCTTATCGAGATTCACGAAGGTCACTTCGGCGTCAGTCACCTTCACACGTTCGCCCTGGCCCTCGCCGGACTCGGAGACGACGTCGACACCGACAGTGATTGAGCTGCGGCCGATCCGAATCAGGCGTGTGTAGAAGGACACCAGGTCTCCCACGTAGACCGGCTGGTGAAAGACGACTTCCCGCATCGCCACGGTCACGATGAAGGAGGCGCCGTGCTGCTTGGCTTCGACCGCGGCTGCCTGGTCGATATAGGAGAGGATCACACCGCCGAAGATCGTGCCGTGGGCATTCGTGTCCTTGGGCAGCATGACCACGCGGATGGAGGGCTCGCGATGCTCCTCGGACACACTCATATTCGTTCTCGTGAAACGTGAAGCGTAAAACGTAAAGCGAGGCGCGAAGAGATCACGGGCCTCGAGCCGCGTTTCACGTTTGACGTTTTACGATTCACGGTCTGCGGGACGTGGGGATCACCGGCGGCCCGTAGTTGACCGAGATCCGCTGCACGATGCCGTCGGTCAGGTTGACTGTCATCGTCCCGTCGGCGTAGTAGTAAGTCCAGATGTCGTGTGTGGAGCTTCCCGCGGTGTGCATGGAAAAGGAAGCGCGCCCGAGCGCGTCAACGACCTGTTGCGCCGTCCTTCCCGGATCGATCTTCTTTCGCGCTTCGGTCGTCGAGCCGGCCAGAACCGGCGAGCCCACGCCGGCGATCGACTCCGCCTGGCGGTAGAGCCGGTTCTCCCACCAACGGGGGAGCCAGATCGCCGCGGAGAGCGCAAGCGCCGCGAACAGGCCCGCCAGCGCGAGGGCCAGCCGTGGCGCCCTTTCGCGCGTCACGACACGGCCTCGGCAGCGCCGAACTCGAACAGGATGGCTCGATCCAGATCCTTCGCGGCCCGGCCAAGCTCCTCGGACCCCGGCGCGCCGATCCGTCCGGCTTGCCGCGAGACTTCCGCCAGGGCCGCGCGGGCGGCCAGCATGTGCTCGAGACGCTTGCCGTGTCCCGAAGCGAGCGCGCTCGCGACATGCGCGGGCACGGCGACCGCTGCCGTGCGCAAACAAAGCCCTGTCTCCGGTTCGCTTTGCCGCAGCCGCTGTGCCAGGGCATAAGCGTCACGCGTGAAGGACATCGCAAGATTCCAGAGGGGATGATTCTTGTAGTCCGGCCGCTCGTTCATCAAGTCCAGAGTCCAGAGTCGAGAGCCCAAAGGGTACCAGAGAATCGGCCCTTCTCGACATCGACTCTCGACTCTCAACTCTAGCGGACCCTCGACTCGGTTAAGATCGCGCCCGCATGCGGCAGAAGGTCACGGTCGTGGGCGCCGGCAACGTGGGGGCCACGGCCGCGCAGCGGATCCTGGAGCGCGAGATCGCCGACGTCGTGTTGATCGACATCCTGGAAGGGATCCCGCAGGGCAAGGCCCTGGACATGATGGAGTCGGCTCCGGTCGAGGGCTTCGACGCGAAGATCTCCGGTTCGAACGCTTACGATCTCTCGGCGGACTCCGACCTGGTCGTCGTGACGGCAGGCCTCGCCCGAAAACCGGGCATGACGCGCGACGATCTGGTCCAAAAGAACAGCGACATCGTCGCCGGCGTCGTGCGGGAGGCGGTCCGGCGCTCCCCGGAGACGATCCTGATCGTCGTCTCGAATCCGCTCGACGCGATGTGCGAGGTCGCGCGGCGGGTCTCGGGCTTTCCGCGGGAGCGGGTGTTCGGAATGGCCGGGATTCTGGACTCGTCCCGCATGCGTTTTTTCCTGGCCGAGGCGCTGGGCGTCTCCGTCGAGAGCACGCAGGCCTTCGTCTTGGGCGGTCACGGCGACACGATGGTGCCGCTGCCGCGCTATTCGACGGTGGGCGGTATCCCGGTCACCGAGTTGCTGTCGAAAGAGAAAGTGGACGCGATCGTACAACGGACACGCGACGGCGGGGTCGAGATCGTGAACTACTACAAGACGGGTTCGGCGTACTATGCGCCCTCTTCGGCCGTGGCCGAGATGGTGGACGCGGTCATCAGGGACAAGAAGAAGATTCTTCCCTGCGCCGCGTATCTGCAGGGCGAGTACGGTCTGAGGGATGTCTACCTGGGCGTGCCGGTCAAGCTCGGAAGGGGCGGCGTCGAGCAGGTCATCGAGATCGCGCTTGCCGACGACGAGAAAGCGGCGCTTGAGAAGTCCGCCCGCGCTGTGAGGGAGCTCTTCGAGATCCTGAAGGTATGAGCGCCGAGCGGCATTTCTGGCTTCGCCGCCTCCATTCGCTTTCCGGGATCGTCCCCGTCGGGGCCTTCCTCGCTTTCCACCTCTACGAGAACTACACCGCAACCAAAGGCGCCGACGCCTACAACGCCATGACGCACAGGCTCCAGACGATCCCCTTCGCGGTGCCGATGGAGATCGCCGTCATCGCCGTGCCCCTCTTCTTCCACGGCATCTACGGTCTCTTCATCACGGGAACGGCAAAGCCAAACGTCCTTTCCAATCCTTATCTGCGCAACGCGACATACGTTCTTCAGCGCGCGACCGGAGTCATCCTCTTCGCCTTCATCCTCTTTCACTACTGGACCACCCGGCTCGTGCAGCTGCAGGACCACGAGAGCCTGGACCTCTTCCGGCAAGTGCAGGCCGCGGTCGGCAACCCCTGGATCTACGTCTTCTACCTCGCGGGGATCCTGTCGGCGACCTTTCACTTCTCCAACGGCCTCTGGTCCTTTGCGATCGTGTGGGGTCTGACGGTGGGCCCCGGCGCCCAACGGCGCATGATGTACGTGTCCGTACTTGTCTTCATCGCCCTCTCCGTGCTGGGCGTCCAGTCGATTCGGGCGTTTCGCCTCTGATGAGGACGGAAAACGGAAATCGGAAAACGGAAAACGTGAGAAGCGAAAGAGTCGATCCACGCGCGACGGCGATTCGTCCGTCTTCGTTTCCCGTGTCCCGTTTCCCGTTTCCCGACCCCGGGAAGGTTCGGTGAGCGAGCAGCGGGTCATCGTGGTCGGGGGAGGCCTGGCGGGCCTCATGACCGCAATCCGGACGGCCGAGAGGGGGGTGGCCGTGGACCTCTTCTCGGTTGTCCCCGTCAAACGCAGCCATTCCGTCTGCGCGCAGGGAGGCATCAACGGCGCCGTCAACACGAAGGGGGAGGGAGACTCGCCCGAGATCCACTTCGACGACACTGTCTACGGCGGGGACTTTTTGGCCAACCAGCCTCCTGTCAAGGCAATGTGCTACGCCGCTCCCGGCATCATCAACCTGCTCGACCGCATGGGGGTCATGTTCAACCGGACACCGGAGGGGCTGCTCGACTTCCGGCGTTTCGGCGGCACGAAATTCCACCGCACCGCGTATGCCGGGGCGACCACCGGCCAGCAGCTCCTCTATGCCCTGGACGAGCAGGTCCGGCGGCACGAAGTTGCGGGTCTGATCCAGAAGTACGAGATGTGGGAGTTCCTGGGCCTGGCGCGCGACGCCGACGGCAATTGCCGCGGCATCGTGGCGCTCGACGCGTATGCGATGAAGATCGAGGCCTTTCCGGCGATGGCCGTCATGCTGGCGACCGGAGGTCCCGGCATCGTCTTCGGCCGCTCGACCAACTCCGTGATCAACACGGGCGCGGCGGCCGCGGCGGCGCATCAGGATGGCGCGCGGTACGCCAACGGCGAGTTCATTCAGGTCCATCCGACCTCGATCCCCGGCACCGACAAGCTGCGGCTGATGTCGGAGTCCGCGCGGGGCGAGGGAGGACGCATCTGGGTCCCCCGCACACAGGGAGACACGCGCGATCCGCGCGCGATCCCGGAGCGGGAGCGCTGGTATTTCCTGGAAGAGAGGCATCCGGCCTACGGCAACCTCGTGCCACGCGACATCGCGACCCGCGAGATCTTCCAGGTCTGCCTGATGGGCTACGGTGTGGATGGGAAGCGTCAGGTCTATCTCGACGTGACGCACATTCCGCGCAAGGAGCTCGACGCGAAGCTCGGCGGGATCCTGGAGATCTACGAGAAGTTCGTCGGGGTGGACCCGCGCGAGACCCCGATGAAAGTCTTTCCCGGAATGCACTATTCGATGGGCGGACTCTGGGTCGACTTCGCAAAAAACGAGAAGACCGGGATGCTCGACGAGACCTCGCCGCGAAACCAGGCCACGAACATCCCCGGGCTCTACGCCTCGGGCGAGGTGGACTACCAGTACCACGGGGCAAACCGCCTGGGCGCCAACTCGCTTCTTTCCTGTCTCTACGCGGGCAAGATCTCTGGGCCGGCGATGGTCCGCTACGGGCGCGAGATCGGCTCGAAGCTGCCGCCGGCCGACGGCGCCCTGGTCTCGGCGAAGAAGCGCTGGGAGGTGGAGTTCACGCGGATCGCAAATTTTTCGGGCCCGGAGAACCCTCACGTGATCGCCGAAGAGCTGGGCGAGCGGATGACCGATAGCGTCACCGTCATCCGCGAGAACGGGAGACTCCGGGAGACCGAGGACAAGCTCCACGAGCTTTCCGAGCGCTGGAGCAACATCGGGTTGACGGACCGGTCGAGTTATTCCAACCGCGAGATCTCCTTTATCAACCAGTTACGCAACATGTTGGTCCTGGCTCGTGTCATGACGCGGGGGGCTCTGCTGCGCGAGGAGTCCCGGGGAGCGCACTTCAAGGTGAGGGATCTTGCCAAAGGCGTCGCCGAAGACAATGCCCTGCCGCGCGACGACGCCCACTTTCTGCAAACGACGATTGCCGAGCACACGCCGGATGGTCCGAGAATCAGCTATGAGGCCGTGGACACCACGCTGATCAAGCCGCGGCCCCGCAAATATTGATGAGACGGGAATCGGGAATCGGGAAACGGGAAACGAGAAGAAGCTTCACAGCCTCGTTTTACGTTTTACCTTTCACGTTTTACGATTAGGTCGCAATGCCGGAAAAGATCGAGCTCCACGTTAAGCGCCAGGACTCGCCCGGCTCGAAGTCCTACTGGGAGGAGTATTCCGTCCCGTACGAGCCACGGCAGAACGTGATTTCCGTCCTGATGG
>JBOGJN010000302.1:0-7347 GCA_050745445.1 Thermoanaerobaculia bacterium | reverse complement strand
GCGCTCGGTCGAGACGAAACGGTACCTCCTGCGCGCGGCGATCACGGGGATCTCCGGAATCGTAGACGAGAAGGGGCGGATCCGCGGAGAGCTCGGCCGCGACCGGGCGGGGATCGTACGGGGCACTGCCCGCTTCTTCGGTCACAATACCGTATGGACGACGTGGGGTTACGCGCTGCCGCGCGGAGGCGACGTCCTCGCTGTGGCCGTGCTACTCTTCGGTCTGGCGCGCTGGTGGAAACACCGCCGTGCCCCGTCGGTTCGTCCAGTGAAGAACTGATGACTGAAAACTGAAAACTGAAAACTGACAGCTTCGATCATGACCAAACGCGACGACCTCATTTCCGCCCTGCGCACCGCCTCGGAGCGTCTCCTCTCGCTCCGGGGCTATCTTTGATCTGGACGCGGCGCGGAGCGCGCTCGAGCGCCTGAGGGAGAAGGCGTCCGCGCCCGACTTCTGGACTCGCGCGGAGGAGGCCCAGGAGACGCTGCGGCAGATCCGGGCTCACGAGAAGACGCTGGAAACGGCGGACCGGCTGGAGGAGCTGCGCGAGGAGCTCGAAACCTTTTCGGAGCTTCTGAAGGAGGAAGAGCCGGCCGAGGCGGACGCGGCCGCGACGCTGTCGCAAGCTGAATCCTTCGCCGCGGAGCTCGAGCTCTCGGTCAAGATGGGAGCGCCGGATGACTCGAAGAACGCCTGGGTCATGATCCACGCCGGCGCCGGCGGAACCGAATCGCAGGACTGGGCGGAGATGCTCCTGAGGATGTACATGCGCTTTGCCGAGACACGCGGCTGGAAGGCGGAGCTGATCGACCGGCAGAACGGCGAGGAGGCGGGCTTGAAGAGCGCCACACTCCACGTCGCGGGCGACCATGCCTACGGATACCTGAAAGGGGAGATGGGAGTCCATCGTCTGGTCCGGATCTCTCCGTTTGACGCGGCCAAGCGCCGCCATACCTCCTTTGCCTCCGTGTACGTCTCGCCCGAGATCGACGAAGACATTGCCATCGAGATTGCCGACAAGGACATCCGCGTGGACACCTACCGTTCGAGCGGCGCGGGAGGCCAGCACGTCAACGTCACGGATTCGGCCGTGCGCATCACGCATCTGCCCACAGGAATCGTGGTCACCTGTCAGAACGAGCGCAGCCAGGGGCGCAACCGCGACATGGCCACGCGCGTCCTGCGGGCCCGGCTTTACCAGAAGGCCCTCGACGAGCGCCGGGCGCAGGAGGAGAAGCGGGTCGGGGACAAGAAGGCGATCGAGTGGGGCAGTCAGATCCGCTCTTACGTGCTCCACCCCTACCGGATGGTCAAGGACCACCGGACGGGCCACGAGACCGGCGATACGGACCGGGTGCTGGATGGCGGTCTGACGCCCTTCATCGAGGCCTACCTCAAGTCCGCCGTGGACGCCTCGAAAGCCGGATAGCAGAATTGGCGATTTGTGATTTGTGAACAAGGCGACCCGATGAGCAGCGATCACAAATCGCAAATCACAAATCACAAATTGGTCGGGTGGATGGAGGACATGCGTGCGCGTCTTGCACGGCGTTCACGGGCGTCGGTCGAGGTGCGCGAAGAGCTGCGGCGCGCCGGCGTGCTCGTGCCTGTCTTTGTTCGTGAGGCGCAGCTCTGGATCCTCTTCACTCGGCGAACCGAGACCGTCGAGCATCACCGCGGGCAGATCTCGTTCCCGGGCGGAGCGCAAGAGCCGGGAGACGGGAGCCTTCTGGAGACCGCGCTCCGGGAGTCCGAGGAGGAGCTGGGCCTCGCGCGGCGCGACGTGCGGCCGCTCGGGTCCCTCTCGCCAATGGTGACGATCACAAACTTCTACGTAGAGCCGTTTGTCGGGGCCATCCCACAGCCATACGCGTTGCGCCCCCAGGAGTCCGAGATCGCGGAAGTGATCGAAGTGCCGGTGGCGTCCCTGCTCGATCCGGCCAGTCTGGAGAAGAAGGAGCTCCCGGGCCGGCCCGAGCCGGTTCTCTTCTACCACTACGGCTCTCACGTCATCTGGGGAGCCACCGCACGGATGCTGGCGGAGCTGCTGGCGATAGTCGGGGGTCGAGAGTCGAGGGTCGAGGGTTCAGAATAGGAGCGGGCAGGCGTCGCGTGAGGGTTTTTCTCTCGACTCTAGACTCTTGACTCTCGACTTCCGTCAGTGTTCCCCGTACTTCTTCTCGCCGGCTTCGATGCGGATTCCGATGCTGTTCTGCGGGGGCGGCAGCGGGCAGGTGGCGTAGGGCGTGAAGACGCAGGGCGGGTTGTAGGCCTTGTTGAAGTCCACGACCGTCTTGCCTCCTGCGGGGGCGGCAGCGTAGAGGAACCGGCCGGCACCGTAGGTTTCCGTCCCGTTGGTCTGGTCGGAGAAGATCAGGAAGAGCTCGTCTGTGCCGGATTCCGTGACCGCGTCCAATCGGTACGCGCGACCCTCGAAATCGAAGACCACGGCTCCCGGTGACTTTTCGCTTTCTACGGTCCCGAGAATATTGGGAATCGGAATCGGCCTTGGCGGATCGTACGGCTCGAACCGCGCTTCGAGGCGCCAGCGCCGATCGATCGGGAAGTTCTCAACGCCATGGAAGGCGGCGAGCGAGGGGCTGCGGCTGTTCTTGACGCGCACGCCCAGCCGTTTGCCCCTCCGGATCACGTAGAAGGAGATGCTGCCGTGTTTCAAGACCGTGGGCTCGCCGTCTGCGTCGGTCTTGAGGTTCATCGAGGCGACACGCTTGCCGTCCTGGGCCACCTCCGCGCCAGGCTCCACGCGGACGCTGACGGTCCCGTGCGAAAGCAGAAGCACGCCCAGGAACGCGGGCGCCGCCCCTGCGGGCAAGACGATCCTGTTCGAGGGGTCGCTTCCGAAGCGGTTCTCACCTTCCTCCAGCCAGAAGAGACCGGCGAGCGTCAGCCAGCCGTCGGGGCGACGGAGACTCTCAACGCGCTTGGCGCGCCAGGCCTCGATCTCGACCCGGTAGGCTGAGTCGGGCGGTGCGGCATCACCCGAGGACAACAAGGCGATCAGTCCCAGGATGCTGCCAGTCGACACACCGGAGAGTCTAGCGTGAACTGGAAACGGAAAACGGGAAACGGAAAACGGGAAACGTAGAGAAGGACGCGCGCGCTCCGGTTCGTTTACCGTTTTCCGATTACCGTTTCCCGCGTCAGGAGGCCGCCCGGTCGAGCGCCGCGAGCTGCTCGGCCCGAACCAGATTCGTTTTGGCGGTCTCGAACTCGCCATCCAGGCCAAGGGCCCTGCCGAAGGCTTCGACGGCGCCGCTGAAGTTTCCCATCTGGACGCGGACCACGCCCAGGTCGTTCCAGAGGGCCGGAGACTTCTGAACCGATTCCAGTGTCCTGGAAAGAGCGGTCTCGGCATCGGAGAACCGTCCGGTCTGCGCCAGGGCGACCGAGAGGCCGCTTGCGGCCTCTTCGCTCGTCGGGTCGAGATCGAGAGCCGCCCGATACGCGGTGGCGGCCTCTTCGAATCGCTTTTGCTCGGAACGCAGGTGCCCCAGCGTGGCCCAGGCCGCTGTCTCATTGGGAGCCAGACGCGTCGCCTCCGCGAGCTCCCGCTCGGCCTCTTTCCCCTTCTGTTGTTTGCGGTAGGCGCGGCCCAGGTTCTCGTGGAACACCGGCTGCTGCGGCGCCAGACGCACCGCCTCGATCAGCTCGGCGATCGCGCGCTCCAGATCCCCCGAACGGAACAGGAAGACGCCGAAATCGTTGCGGGCGGAGGCGTCCATCGGATCAATCTCGATGGCGCGGCCGTAGGCGATACGGGCCGCCGTCTTGTCCACTGCCTCCATCGAGCGGCCCAGGCCGAGCGCCGCGGCGACGCTCCTGGCGTTCAGCTCGAGAGCCCGGCGGTAATGGCTCGCGGCCGTGTTCCATTTCTTCTGCCGCTCCGCCAGGCGTCCGAGGCCGTACTCGGCGCGGGAGTTGGCCGGGTCGAGCACGATGGAGGCCGTGTACTCACGCTCGGCGTCGGGCTCCTGGCCAAGCCCCAGGGCCGCATCCCCGAGAAGTCGATGGGCGTCGGCATTCTTCGAGTCCGCGTCGAGGGCGCGCGCGGCCATCGCCTGCGCTTTCCGGTAGTCTCCGCTCCTGAGCGAGCTCTCCGCGGCCTCCAGCAGCGTTGCGACATTCAGCGCCGTGCCCATCGAGGCCGAACCCGGGGGCTGAGAGCTCGGCGCCGCCCCTGCGATCGGTACAGCCGTCACGAACGCGTGTTCAAGGTCCGAAACCCGTCGTCGTTCCGCATCCGCTTCGGCCGTGCGCCCGAGGCGGTCATACGCGTCGGCCAGCAGCCGGTGGACCTGGGGATCGGTCGAGCCTTCGGCCTTCTTCAGATCATAGAGGGCCTCTTCCGGCTTGCCGTCGGCAAGCTTGTCGCGCGCCGTGCGTTTCAACTCGCCGATGTCGGCGGCGGGGGCCGAAGAGGGGGCGACGACCTCCGCACGCACCGTCTGGGCGAGGCGAACGAAGTCGGGGCTGTAGAAGTCCGCAACGATCTCGAGTCTTGGCCGCGCCGTAAAGGCCGTTCGGAGGTTCTCGCGCGCCGCGCGAGAGTTGCCGGCGATGAAGTAGGCCCAGGCGGCCCGGAAGGCGAGGTCGGACTTTTGCTCGGCCGAGAGCCCCTCGGTTTCGGCGGCCTTGGCGTATTTTCTTCCGGCCTCCTGAAAGCGTCCCGCGTCAAAGGCGCGTTTGGCCTCCGTCGCGAGTTTGCTCTCCTGGGCGGACACGGCGAGCGCCGTCAGCAGAAGCCCGGCGGTAAGCGTCGAAAGCCGGCTCAGGAGACGCCCTCGGTTCGGGGCGTGGGAGGAGGTGGCGTCCATGTCTTTTTGTCCCCTTCCGGCACGGTCACGTCCTCCGTGTGCGGGTTCACCCCTTCAAGAAACAGGGTCACACGGTGGGGGCCGGATTTCAACGGGAAGCTCTTTTCGCCGCTCAGAACGCCCTTGGGCTTCGAATCGATCAGGACGCTGGCCCCAGTCCAGTCGGGGGCCTGAATGACCAGATAGCCGACAGGGAAACGATAGGCGATCGGAGACGCGCCGTTCGGACCCACGTGGAACCGCTTCTCGTGGACGGGAAGGTCCGGCTGCTCGAAGCGAACAGTGTGGTTGCCCTCCGTCAGCTCCACCGTCTTGGCCGGGATGGAGGGACCTATTTGCTTCCCATCCACGAAGAGCGTGGACTCGGGGATCGAGCTGAACTGGATCTTGAACCGGCGTGGGGGTCTCGGGGGCTCCCGCACCTGGGCCGGCGCCGCGTCGGCCTTCTTCTCGGCGACGGGCTCCGCCTTCTGTTCCGTCACGCTCTCGGGCTTTTTCTCGGCTGCGTTCTCCGGTTCTTGCGGCAGTGCGCCCTCGGCCTTCTTCTCGGCGGCGGGTTCCGGCTTCTGCTCGGCTGCGGCCTCGGGTTTCTTCTCGGCCGAATTCTCAGGCTGTTGCGCCGGCATGGTCGGGGCTGGCTGCGTCGCCACGGGCTCCTGACCAACCTGCGGCTGCGGAAAAACGATCGGCGCCGCAGGCGCAGGCTGCGGCGAAACGGCAGGGCGCGGCGCCGCCGGCGCCGATTGCGTGCGTGGCAGGTAGACATAGGCTGCCCCGATTGCAAGGACGACCGCCACCCCCGCTGCAAACCAGATGCCGCGGGATCCTTTGCGGCCGACCGCGGGCTCCTCTTCCGGAGTCTTGCGGTCCGTTGGGCTCTGATCAGGGTCGCGGAAGTTGACGAGCTCCAGGTCCGCTCCCGTCGGCCGGCGCGAGGGCACAGTCGGTGTGCGGTCGTCGTAGGCCGGGGCGCGAGCCAGAGCGCCGGAGGGCGGCGTGATCTGCGCGTTTGGCATCCCTCTGCTCGGCGTCTGGATCGTCGCGTCGGGATCACGCGGGGCCGCTCCCGAGAGACGCGGCGTTGCCGCGGGGCGCGAGGGACTGCCCGCGAGTTCACGAGACACGGACTGCAGATCCTGCCGCAGAGTTTCCATCGACGGGTACCGGCTTTCGATGTTCTTCTCCATGGCGCGAAGGACTACGGCCGCGAGCGCCAGGGGCACCTCGGGTGCAATCGTCGTGATTGGCTCCGGGGCTTCATTCAGGATCTTGTACAGGACCGTCGAGAGGTGTTCCCCGCGGAAAGGCCTGCGTAGCGTCAGGAGTTCGTAAGCCATGACCCCGAGGGCGAAGATGTCGGTGCGGCCGTCCAGTTTCTCGCCCCGGATCTGCTCGGGCGCGAGGTAGGCGGAGGTGCCCAGCGTGATGCCCGTCTGCGTCAGGCTCGACTCCGAATGCAGGGACTTGGCGATCCCGAAGTCCATGATCTTGACGGCGCCGTCTTCCAGAATTCGGATGTTGGCCGGTTTGATGTCCCGATGCATGATCGATTGGCGGTGCGCGTAGGCGAGGCCGTCGGCGATCGCCATGAGGATGTCGATCTTGCGCGAAATCGACATCTTGTCGCCGCGCTTGATGATCCTGTCGAGGTCCTCTCCCGTCAGAAACTCCTGGACGATGTACGGGATGTCGTTCTCGACTCCGAAATCGTAGATGGTCGTGATGTTGCGGTGATGGAGGTTGCCGGCGAGCTCGGCTTCGCGGAAAAAGCGGCTCTTGACCTCTTGGTCGTTTAGCTGGCAGGTCTTGATGGCGACGGTGCGTTTGATGAAGGGGTCCCGCCCGCGGTAGACGGCCCCGAAGCCGCCGACGCCGATCTGCTCGGAAACTTCGTACTTCCCGATTTTCGTTGGTCTGTCGGGCATGGCGCGATAGTGCGGCTGCGTTTCAATTTTAAACGAAGCGGGCGAAAAGTTGGGGGCGATTGTCGCTACCGGGCGGCCGGGAAGGGTCCTAACTCCCTTAGACTGCTTCCGATGGGACTCGGTGGGCGGCTGCTGGCCTGCGCTCTGCTCGCACTCCTGGCGGCAGGCTGCCGCGAATCGGGCCGCGTGGCAAGCAACGTTGTGCGGCGCGGGGTGCGGATCGGGCCGGTCATCCGTTTCCGACCGCCGGCCAACGGTCTCCTGACCAGTGCGCAACTCGGCCTCTACATCCGGGTGCGTCAGGCGGCTCGGGGGGGCCCGGACGAGGATGCGGTCCAGGCGGTGGGCGCCGACCCGGAGCAGTTTGTCTGGGTGCGCGCGCGCATCGTCGAGGCCCTGATCACCCTCGACACGCGCCGCGTTCGCGCCGCTTCCGAAGAGAGCTACGCGCGCACGCTGGCGGCGTTGAGCGAGACGCGCAAGAGCGTGCAGGATGAGGATACGCTCCGCACCCTGGATGAGCAGATCGCCGGTCTCGAGAGGGAGCGGACCTTGTGGAGGCCCCTCGAGCCGGTCCCGCCGG
>JBOGJN010000301.1:0-7583 GCA_050745445.1 Thermoanaerobaculia bacterium | reverse complement strand
CTCCTGGCCGCTATCGTCGCCCTGGGCGTCGCCTCCTACATCGTTCACCGGAAAGCGGTCGGCGGCCGCACGCGCGAGCCCCTCTGGGGACCCGAGGAGAAGCTCGCGGCGATTCTCTTCTGGTCGTCCACCGGCGTCTTCCTCCTGATCCGGGGAGCGCTCCCGGAGATCCTCGGCCAGGAAAAGTTCATGGACCTCGCGTTCTTGAACTCCTTGACGCGCAACCCGGTGATGCCCCCCGCCGATCCCTGGATGGCGGGTAAATCGATCAATTACTACTACTGGGGCTATCTGCTCGCGGCGGCGCTGGCGAAGATCTCCGGAGTGACGACGTTTGTGTCCTACAACCTGTCGATCGCGACCTTCGCCGGGTACGCCTTCGTCTCCGCGGCCTGCCTGGCGCTGCGCCTCTCCGGCGGCAGGGTCGCCGCCGGCATCTGGGCCGGCGTCGCAACGGTCTTCGCGGGAAACTTCGCGGGAGCTCTCGACGCCTGGAACGCGCCGCTCGGCAAAGGATTCGACTACTGGCACGCTTCGCGGGTCATCGGAATGGACCCCACGACGCATGAGTACACGACCATCAGTGAGTTTCCGTTCTTCACGTTCTTTCAGGCCGACCTGCATCCTCATCTCCTCGCGTTCCCCTTCTTCGTTGCGGCCTTCGCGGTGGGACACCAGTTTCTCGTCCGGGAGCCCCCTCCTCCGCGGGAAGCCGACCCCGGCCTCCGGGCCGCACTGCGCCGATGGTCGCCGGCGCTTCTCCTGGCCCTGACCGGGGGCACGGCGATCGCAGCCAACCTCTGGACGCTTCCTGCGATTGGGATCCTGATGATCGCCGTCTGTGTTCTTCGAAAGACCCACGGAAAGACCCTCCCGGGAGCGTCGGACGCCGGTTTGGGTCTGCTCGGGGGGCTGCTCCTCCTTTTCGTGGCCTACGAGCTCTGGCTTCCCTACGAGGCGTCGTTCTCGTTGACTTCACGCAGCCCGAATGAGCACGGGCTGGCCCGAACCGCGATGACTTCGGGCCTCCTCGAGTTCCTGGGCGTTTGGGGACTGCTCTTCGCCGCGGCCGTCGCAGGTCTGTGGCCACGGCCGGCCGCAGACGACACGGCCGAACGCGGCGAAAGTCTCGCCCTGGCGGCCGTCGCGGCCGGCTCGCTCCTCGTGGCCCTGCTCGCGAACAGACCGGCCTTGCTGGCGCTTCTCTTCCTCGGGTGGCTCGCGCTCAGCAAGGCCCGAAGGAAACTCCAGGGGCGGGATGATTCCGCCGACCTTTTCGGCCTGTTTGTGTTTCTGTTGTCGCTCGCCATGATCGCCGGATGTGAGTTCGTGTATTTCAAAGACAGTTACGGCGACAAGCTCCAGAGGATGAACACGATCTTCAAGTTTTACCATCAGGCCTGGCCGCTCCTGGCAATCACCGCGGTCGCCTTTGCGGAGCGGGCATGGCGAGAGAGCCCATCCCGCCGCCATGCCGTGCGCATCGTGCTCGGAATCACGGCCGGGCTCGCGCTTCTCTATCCCTTCGACGCCTTTCTCTCGCGCCTGCGGCAGATCGAAGGGACGTTCTCTCTGGACGCCCGAGCGGCACTGGCGAGACGGAACCCCGGCGACGCGGCCGCGATCGAATGGCTCCAGAAACACGCGCCGCAGCGCTGCGTCGTGATGGAAGCGACCGGAGATCCCTACAGCGAGTACGCGCGGATCTCCACACACACCGGGATCCCCGCGGTCCTCGGCTGGGCCAACCATGAAGGCCTCTGGAGGTCCAATGACCCCGAGGTCCTGGCGCGGGCCGGCCAGATCCGGGCCTTCTACAGCACGACGGACCCCTCGCTCGCGATCAAGATCCTGCAGAAGTACCACGTCAACTACGTCATCGTGGGAGACCTCGAGCGCCAGACGTATCCGTCGGCTCCTTCCGTCGAAGCGTTTCCCTTCCTCACACCGGTGCTCAGGGGTGGCACGGCCATTTACCGCGTGAGCCTCGCCGACATACAAGGTCACTAGAGACGCCAGAACGATGGAACCCTCGATCGTTCAGCGGCTTTCGGGATGGGGCCGCTTTCCCGTCCAGACCTGCCGG
Organism: Thermoanaerobaculia bacterium; assembly: GCA_050745445.1. Classification (GTDB taxonomy): domain Bacteria; phylum Acidobacteriota; class Thermoanaerobaculia; order UBA5066; family Gp7-AA6; genus JBOGJN01. Next base: position 5,497 of record JBOGJN010000301.1, on the reverse strand, counting down.
GTTTTTCGGCCGGAGAAACGCTCGAGCCTGCCGGCGATCCTCGCCTCGGGCGCCGAACCTTCCTACATCGCGCGCGGTTTGGGGCGCAGCTACGGCGATGCCGCCTTGAACGCGGCGGGCGGCGTCATCTGTTTTGAGCGCTTGAACCGTCTGATCGCGTTTGATTCCACGACCGGCATTCTGGAATGCGAGGCGGGTGTCACGCTCGCGGAGATCCTGGACATCTTCCTGCCCCGGGGTCACATGCTGCCCGTGACTCCGGGAACAAAATTCGTGACCCTGGGAGGAGCGATCGCCAACGATGTCCACGGCAAGAATCACCACCGCGTGGGGACGATCGGGAACTTCCTCCTCGACCTGCGCCTGCTCACGACGCAGGGGGACGTGATCACCTGCTCTCCCGAGCGGCACCCCGACGTGTTCTGGGCCACCGTCGGGGGCGCGGGCCTCACCGGGTTCCTGCTGAGCGCCCGCATCCGCCTGCAACCCGTCGAGACGGCCTATGTCCGGGTCGACACCCAGAAGGTTCCCCACTTCGAAGAAGCGATCGCCGTCATGACGGAGTCGGACCATTTGTACGACTACTCGGTGGCCTGGATCGACTGCCTGGCGCGCGGCAAGGCTCTGGGCCGATCGCTCCTGATGCGTGGAAACCCCGCCCGAAAGGCGGATCTGGACGTCAGGCTTCAGGACCCTCTCCGACGGCGCCTTCCTTCCGAGCGCTCCCTGGCGCTCGACTTTCCCTCCGGGTTTCTCAACCGCTTCAGTGTGGGTGCGTTCAACGCCGCCTTCTACCGGATGCACCGCAACCGCTCCGGGCACATCGTCCCCATCGAGAGCTTTTTCTACCCGCTCGATTCGATCCGAGGTTGGAACCGCATGTACGGGCGGCGCGGCTTCGTGCAGTACCAGCTTGTCTTCCCTCTGGAGACCAGCCGGACGGGTCTGGGCGAAGTCCTGGAGCGCGTCAGCGGATCGGGCCGCGGATCCTTCCTGGGAGTCCTCAAGCGTTTCGGAGACGCAAACGCGGGGCTGCTCTCCTTCCCGTTCCCCGGGTACACACTGGCTCTCGATCTGCCCGTCAGCGACGGCCTCGTCCCGTTTCTCAAGAGTCTGGACACGCTGGTCCTCCGGCACGGCGGCCGCCTCTATCTGGCCAAGGACGCTGTCACGACTCCGGAGAGCTTTGCCGCCATGTACCCGAGGCTCGAGGAGTTCCGCGCGATCAAGGCGCGGCTCGACCCCAAGAACAGACTCTCCTCGTCTCTTGCCCGCCGGCTGGGCATCACCGCGTGACCAGCACAATCGCGGCCACGGGCCAGGGGTCCGGGAACCAGACCGTGCTGATCCTCGGAGCCACCTCGACGATCGCGCGGGCCCTGGCGGGCGAGTTCGGCCGGCGTGGCTTCGATCTCCTGCTCGCGGGCCGTGATCCTGAGGAGCTCGACGCTCTGGCCGCAGATCTGCGTTTGCGTTGCGGCGTGAAGACGCAAACACAACCCTTCGACGCGCTGGCCCTCGACACCCATGGCGCCTTCGTGGAGGATTGTCGCAAGGCATCGAAGGACACGCTGGCCGGCGCGGCCCTCTGTTTTGGATACCTCGGCGACCAGACGGCCGGAGAAAAGGATCCGCAGGAGGCCAGGCGAATCCTCGACACGAACCTGCTCGGCGCGGTCTCGGTTCTCGGTCTTCTGGCCAACCACTTCGAAGCGAAGCGCGGCGGCTTCCTGTGCGCCCTCTCCTCGGTGGCCGGGGATCGCGGGCGGCAGAGCAACTACATCTATGGCGCCGCCAAAGCCGGGCTGACCGTTTTTCTACAGGGTCTCCGGAACCGGCTTTTTGCCTCCGGTGTCGCCGTTGTCACGATCAAGGCGGGTTTTGTCGACACGCCGATGACGTACGGCCGGCCGGGTCTCTTCCTGGTGGCGTCGCCGGAGAAGGCGGCCAGGCAAATCGTGAAGGCAGCCCTGGACGGAAGAGACGAAAGCTATGTCCCCGGATTCTGGCGGCCCGTCATGTTTCTGATTCGGTCCATTCCGGAGCGAATCTTCAAGAGGATGCGACTGTAGGAAGCGGTGGTACGCCTGAGGAGAGCAACAGCGTCGTGAAAAGCCCGCAGAAAGGTCTTGCCCCTTGCTGAACACGAGCGTCCTCGTGATCCTGGGCACGAGACCCGAAGCGATCAAGCTCGCTCCGGTCATCCGCCGTCTCAAAGACAGCATCGGGCCCGACGGCGCCGTCCGTGTCTGCTCCACCGGGCAGCATCAGGAGATGCTCGAGCCCGTGCTGGAGCTGTTCCGAATCGAGCCCGACATCCAGCTCGACGTCATGCGCCCCGATCAGAGGCTCGCCGACCTCGCCTCCCGCCTGCTCGAAAGACTGCGGCCCGTCTTCGAGGAGAGCCGGCCGCGATTCGTCCTCGTGCAAGGCGACACGACGACGGCTTTCATCGGCGCCCTCTGCGCCTTCTATGGCCGCGTCCCGGTCGGCCATGTCGAAGCGGGCTTACGCACCCGCGATCTCGCAAGACCCTTTCCCGAGGAGCTCAACCGCCAGATCGTCTCCCGCATCGCGCGTTATCACTTCGCGCCGACCGAATCGGCTCGCCGCAATCTGCTCGAGGAAGGCGTCCCGGCCGACGCGATCCGGGTGACCGGAAACACGGTGATCGACGCCCTGCTCGAGACCGCGGCGATGCCCTGTTCGTTTGCGGAGCCGCTTTCCGGCATCCTCGGCGGCGGCCGACCCGTGATTCTCGTCACCGCGCACCGGCGCGAGAGCTTCGGGAAGCCGTTCCGACAGATCTGCCGTGCGTTGCTCGAGATCGCCTCCCGTCATCCGGAATGCGACCTGATTTACCCGGTCCATCTGAACCCCAATATCCGCCGGGATGCGCGCCAGCTCCTGCAACGCGTGCCGAACATTCACCTGATTCCCCCGCTCGACTATCTGCCTTTCGTCCACCTGATGAATCGCAGCCATCTGATCTTGACCGACAGCGGCGGAATTCAGGAGGAGGCGCCGTCGCTTGGCAAACCCGTTCTCGTCCTGCGCGAGGCAACGGAGCGGCCGGAAGCCGTCGAGGCGGGGACCGTCCGGATCGTGGGGTTCGAGCAGAAACGGATCGTGGCGGAGACGGAACGGCTTCTCCAGGACACCGCCCATTACGAATCGATGAGCCGCGCGATCAACCCGTACGGAGACGGCCACGCCAGCGAACGCATCGTTCCGGTGGTCCTTTCGGCCCTGCGCGAGGAACACCCGGAACCCGGGCCCGCGGAGGCCCCCTGAGCATCGGCCGGCCGCAGGTGAACCCCACGCCGGCCGTCAGACGAATCACCGTCTTCTTTCCCGTTTACAACGAAGGGCGCAGCGCGGGCAATCTCCTGCGCCGGCTGGACGAGGAGTGCCGGCGTCTCCCCCCTCCGTACCGCGTCCTGGTCGTGGACGACGGGAGCACGGACGAATCGGTCGCGGAAATCCGACGCCAGGGCAGCGGCGTCCCGCTCGTGCTGCTGGAGCATGGCCGCAACCGGGGCCTCCAGGAGGCCTTGAAGACCGGGATCGAGTGGGTGGCGGCACACTGCGACCCCGACGAGCTCGTCATCTTCATGGACGGAGACGACACACACGATCCCGCGCACATCCGTCCGATGCTCGACCGGGTGGAAGCCGGCGCGGACGTCGTGGTCGCCTCGCGATTCCGCAGGGGCTCCCGGATCCACGGCGTCCCCCGGCACCGCCAGCTCTTGAGCTTCGGGGCGAACCTTTGGGGGATGCTCTTCTTCCACCTGCCGGGAATCCGCGATTACGCCTGCGGCTACCGCGCCGTGCGGGCCCAAGTCCTCCAGGCGCTGGTGGCGCGATACGGCGATCGGGTTCTGGAGCTCCCCCGCTACGGATTCATTTGTTCGGTCGAGATCCTCGTCAAGCTCGGCGACGTGACTCGCCGTTTTGCCGAGGTGCCCATGGTCCTCCGGTACGACAGAAAAGAGAGCCTTTCCAAGATGAACGCGCTCCGCACGACGCTCGGCTACTTTGCCCTCTTCTTCCACAGACTCCGGAGATCCAAGGGTCGGGATTAGGGGGCACGCCCTCTCCCGGTCACTGCCCCCCGGGGATCAGGAACGCCGCCAACGCCCAGGTCCCGTGATCACAGTTGATCCCGTCTCCGGCGTCACCCACGACCAGCGTGAGCGTCCTGGCGCCCTGAAGCGGGACGCGGATCGGGATCGGTGGCTGCGCGTTTCTCACGACGCCGCTACGGAAAAGCCCCTTGTCTTCCTGGTCCTTCAGCTCGAACACCGTGGAGGCTTCCGGGCACTCGGAGACGGCGTCGGGCAGGCCGATCAGCGCCTGGAAGTCGGTCGCCCCGTCCGGGACCGAGTAGGTGAGCGTGGCGTTGGCGTGCATGCCGATGCCGCGCGGGAACTGGTAGCGGCGAAAGGCGATCAGCTTGTCGTCCCAGGTCGTGTCGTTCTTGTGCGACCGGTTGCCCTCAAAGGTCTCGGCGATCGGCGTGAGGTCGCTCAAAAGAACCTCGCGGCCCGACCAGGGAGGCAGCATCGCCTTGGGCTTCGGCGTCAGGAGCCTCGCGAGGCGGTTCTTGTAGTCCTGCGGACCGTCGCCGTTGTACATCATGTTCCAGTGGAGGGAACTCCCGATCGTGATGGCGGAAGAGAGGAGTGCCAACGCAAGAAGGGTCCAGGGAAGCAAACGGGAGAGCGGCCATTCCCGGGAGTGCCCGATCAGAAAGACGGCGTAAAGCATGGCGAGAGGAAGCAGAAACTCCGCGGCGTAGCGCTGCGTGACGAAGTAGAACGCGCAGATCGTCAACGCCTCGACGCCATAGAAGGCGAGGAGAACCCTTGCCCACGGAACCCCGTTGCGCAGCGGAAGCCGCAGGGCGCCCACGAGCGCGCCCAGAACAAGCCAGACCGAAGAGAACGTGAGAGAGAAGGTGTGCTCCTTCCAACCGAAAAAGATCGAGTCGTTCGCGTAGGTGACCTTCTCCATTTCGAAATAAGGGGGAAGCGAAGCGAGAAGACCGTGAAGGCCGAAGTAGTTTCGGAGGGCCGACGGGACCCGGCGCAGGTTGAAGGTCCCGCCGAAGGTGTCAGGCTTGAGGTAGTTGCCCGCAAAGTCGATCGACTTGAAGACGGAGCCGAAGCGGGCGTGGTTGTACCAGAGCTGCACCGCCACGGCGAGGAGGGCCGGCACGAGGGCGGCAACCAGCGGAAGAGCACGCGCGACCCTCTCCCGCAGGGGACCCGGCCTCGAAAGGCGCGGCCAGAGGCTCGCGAGGAAGAGCGGCGCCAGCGCCAGCCCGACGGGAATTGCGAACGTGAGCCGGGTGAGCAGCGTCAACGCGAAGGCCGCGGAGAGCAGGAGCAAGCCCTTCGTCTCCCCAATCGTCCCGAGAACGAGACGGAGGATGAAAAGAAGGGAGAAGAGCGCCCCACAAAGGGCCCAGATCACGGCCTCGTGGTAGATG
>JBOGJN010000300.1:0-2392 GCA_050745445.1 Thermoanaerobaculia bacterium | reverse complement strand
CATTGACAGAGACCTTGAAGGCAACGCCGACCTTCTCCCATTTCAGGATGACCGTTGTCGAATCCGGAGTGACCGGGTCGAGTTGATACAGCAGCGCCTCCTGGTATTCGCCTTCGGTCGGCTTGACGGTCACGCGCAGGGCATCCTCGGTCTTGTCGTAGGAGAAGCTTCCCCAGGAGGTCGCGTTTTTCGAGAAGATGACGATCCAGGAATCGGGATTGGGAATCATGTGGAGGCCATACAGCCCGGCCGCCAGAGGCTGCCCTTCGACTTTCACCGGATCGCTGAATTCGATTGTCGTGTTTTCGTTGGCCCCCGCGCGCCAGACCTGATCGTAGGGCACGAGCTCGCCCCAGATCTTGCGCCCCTTGACCAGCGGACGATGGTACGTGATGGTGATGTCTGTCAGGCCGACCCGCTGCGTCACGACGGCACGCTGAGACGCCAGGGGCAGCGATAAGACCGAGGACTGATTCTGCGCGCTGACTGTGGCCGCGGTCGCGGCCACGCTCAAGAAGAAGACCAAAACCGGAACGCGCGATGCTCTTCTGCCCATCTTGACTCGCCTCCCTTTCGAGCTCATACGGGCGCGCCGGGCGCAAGTTGCGGATTCCTATCAGCTCGGCGACGAAGACCGCTCGCCGAGGACAGGGTATCCTGCAACCATGGTGGCGCCCGCTCCGGTCAAGCCTCCCGTCTCCAAGGACCTCCTCGAGAAGTTGGACATTCGCGTTGGCACGATCCGGCGAGTCGAGGCCGTTGCCGCTTCGAAGAAGCTCGTCCGGCTCCGGGTGCACTTTAGAGACCATGAGCGTTCGATCCTCGCCGGTCTCCGCCGCGAGCGCGCTCATCCGGAAGAGCTCATCGGCCGTCAAGCCCTCTTCGTCGTGAACCTCGAAACGAAGATCATGGCCGGAGAACGATCCGAGGGAATGCTGCTCGACATCGGCTACGACGATGACATCGTTCCGGTTCTCGCCGTGCCGGAGACTCCGGTTCCCGACGGAATTCGTGCCGGCTAGGCCCCGACCGTTTTCCTCCCTCGGGGCCCCCGTCGGAATGGAAGGGCCGGCGGGGGACGTTATTCCTGCGATGCATCCACACCGCGCATGCCGAACCACCGCGCGAGTGATGCTTGTGGCCCTGGCCTTTGCCTTTCGGGCGTCAGTTCCCGCAGCCCAGGACGCCGAGAAGCCGCTTCCGGACGCCACGGTCTTCCTGGAAGGCGTCCGGGAGACCCTTCGCAGCGACCGGCTCCTGCTCGCCGACTACACGTTCACCGAGAAGCGCACCGACACGCGGCTCGACTCAAAAGACAAAGTCAAAAAGACGACGTCGGAAGTCTACGAGGTCTATCCCTCCTCGAAGCCGGGGAAGATGTATTACCGGCTCATCGCGCGGGACGGCCGACCGCGGGATCCGAAGGAGCTGGCCGAGGAGAACCGCAAGCAGGACGTGAAGGCCGAGAAGCGGCGACTCGAGCTCGAGAGGGAAACTCCCGAAGAGAGAGAGCGCCGTCTCACAAAGGAACAAGAGGAGCTGCGCCAGGAGAAGGAAGTGATCGACGAGCTCTTCCGCATGGACGAGATCACCGTCGTCGGCAGGGAGACGGTCGGGGGGCGTAGCGCCGTTCTCGTCAGGTTCCGGCCGCGCCCCGGTTACCGGCCGCAGACCGAGGGCGGGAAGGTCCTCCAGAAGCTCGCCGGCAGCGCCTGGATAGACGAGGAAGAGCGTCAGCTCGCCCGGATCGATGCGGAGCTGCTGGAGAGCCTTCCCGTCGGCCCCGGCGGCATCTTCCGTCTGCAGAAGGGCGCTCATGCCTTCTACGAGCGGCGCAAGATCAACGGGGAAGTCTGGTTGCCCGCCGACGCCCACTTCGCCGGCGCCGCGAAGTTCCTCTTCTTCGTTCTCGGCCGCATCGACGCCCGCTTCGATTACAGCGACTACCGAAAGTTCACCGTCTCGACCTCGACTTCAATCTCGACCGAAAAGACATCCCGCTGAGAGCAACTGAAGAAAGCCTCGGACATCGTGGACCGGTGCGCCGAGGCAGCGCGACATCTGGCGGCGGAAGCCTTTCGCGCGGCGATCGCCGATCTGCGGACGAAGGGCCACGACGTCGTCGCATGCGGTCTGCCTCTCGCCTCGGGCCGGCCCCTGCCGACGCTCGAAGCGATCCTCGCTTCGCACGCGCTGATCCACACCGCCGACGGCGAGCTTTTCCGCGACGCCCTCATCCGCGCTGCCGGAAGGTTCCGTCTGCCCGTCATCCGCGTGCGTGAGAAGGAGCTTCACGCGCGCGCCGGCAATGACCTCGAGATGCCCGCCGGGCAGCTGCAAGGCCGCGTCGCCGAGCTTGGCCGCGGGATCGGACCGCCCTGGACTCAGGACC
>JBOGJN010000299.1:0-8403 GCA_050745445.1 Thermoanaerobaculia bacterium | reverse complement strand
GGGGCGCGGGTTTGCCCCTCCATCCACCGATGACCGAACGCTCGCAACGGTGCTCGAGTACGCGCCTGAGGAGATCGACGATCTTCTGGAAGGCGCGGATGAGCCCCAGCCGCCCTCCGATTAGCCAGGGGCGAGAAACCAGGTGCACCCCCCTTGCCCCCTGCTCCCAACAGAATCCCTGTAGAAAGAGACCAGGACGAGCGAGCCGGAATGCTCGCGCCGTTTGACGGGAGAATCCTGTCTCCCTGCAGAGGTCGCCTCGACCCGGGAACCGAGCCTGAGGGCAGGCCCGGGGAAACGCTCACTCGAGAGCGCAGGCCTTCGCCTGCCGAGGACCCGACGCTGCCCAAAAAGGAACTCCAACCACGACCTCTGGGCGAGTACCTCCTTCTCACCCGGCTTGGCGAAGACGCCCTGGGAACGGTCTACCGCGCGTTGAGGCCCGGGGAGAAGGACCGCTTCGTCCGGTTCCGGATCCTGGAATCCGCCGAGCTCTCGCCTGCCGCGGTCGCCAGGGCGGTCGAAGAAAACGGGAAGCTCGCCGCGACGCTCTCTCATCGCGCGATCGTCCCCCAATCGCAACTCGGGATCGCCGGTCGGGTCCCCTACCTGGCGTGGAGCGAGCCGATGGGATGGACACTCGATGCGGTCCTGGCGCGGTTGCGCGCTCAAGAATCCTGCATTCCCTTGAAGTATGCACTTTCGATCGCCGAGCGCGTGGCCGCAGGCCTCGAGGCCGCCTGGCTGACCGTCATGGACGGACACCCGACGCCGCACGGGTTGCTCTGGCCCGGGTTCGTGTCCATCGCCGGCGACGCCGAGGTGCGCGTCGGCGGTTTCGGACTGGCCGACGCGGTGCTGCCATCGTTGCGCAAACCGCGACTCGCACGCGAGATCGCGCCCTACGTCGCCCCGGAGGCACGCGGAGAGGCGAAACCGGGCTCGAACGCGGACGTCTACTCGGTCGGCGCGCTGATCGTCGAGTTGCTCACGTGTCGACGGCCCTCGCCCGATTCGCCCCTCTCCGAGCTCCGCGTCGAGGAACACCTTCCCAAAGAGATCGACGCCTTCTTGCGTCTTTCACTCGCTTCCCCCGCCCAGCGCTTCCCTTCCGTGATTGCAATGCGCCGGGTCCTCCAGGAAGCGTTGGCCGCGAGCTCCGAAGTGGCCTCGCCCGCGGATCTGGCGCTCTATTTCTACACTCTCTTGAACCCCGAGAGTCGAAGTGCAGCCTTCCCCGACGCAGACTCCACTCAAACCGTCACTGCCGCGGTGGGGTCCGTGCCGGAGCAGATCGCCGAGGATCAGCAGTCGCCTTTCCTGACCGGGACCCGCGACGACCAGCAGGCGGCGCCGATGACTGTCAATCCTTCGGACGCCGATGGACGCAAAGCTGCGCCGCCCGAGCGCCCGCGTCCGCGGCGACACGCGCTCCAGGCCGCCGCGCTTCTTGCCATCGTGGGTGCCTCCGGGGCATTTTTCCTCGGAAACCGGTTTCTCGCGACGCCATTCTCCTGGCTCGAAGCGCAGGAACCTCCGGAACTTGCCCCGGTTAAGACGTCGGCCGGGGTCCAGGGTCCCACGGCGGTCAGTCTCTTGGAGTCCGGCGGCGCGACGGCGTCGCCTTCGACAGAGAGAGCCGAGAGGACGACGGCCAAACGAGAATCTCCGGATCTCTCCGCGAAGAAACCCGCAGAAGACTCGAGGTTCAAGGCCGCGCTCGCGCGAGTCGCAGCCGAGAGGCTCGACGCGAGCGAAGGGGGAAGCGAGCTTCTCGCCCGGGGCAAAACCGCCGAACAGCAGGGCGAGCGACTTCTTCGACAGCAACACTACCGGGCCGCCGAGCAGGCCTTCCAAAAAGCCGCCGATCTCTTCCACCAGGCCGAGAGCGCTTCCCACGAGGAGCGCGTGCGCAAGATCGAGCTTTCCACGGCCCGGTAACCCCGTCCGCGCGGGGAGAGCCGGGTGGTAGCATGCTCCGCCCGTGAAGCGGGAAGTCTTCCCAAGGGGCTCGCCTCCGACGCGACTGCACGAGATTCGACCCGCGCGGTTGAAGCCCCGCGTGACCCCAGAGACGTTGCCGGGGCCAAGACCCTCGGACATCGTGCACGCGGACGCCGCGCGCGCAATCACCGGCAAGGCGCTCATCTTCTGGGACCCGAACCTGCCGGGCAAGAAGCGCGACGCACTCGACACGGACCAGATCACACCGGCGGCCGACTGTGTCTCCGAGAGCCTCGAGCGGCTCGATGAGCGCTGGAAGGCGGGGGCCTTTCGACACCTCATGCCGGACTTCCGCGCGCGCGTCCATGCGGGAGAGACCTTCCTCATCGCCGGCGACCGATTCGCCATCGGATCCTCGCGTGAGATGAGCCCGGCGGGCTTGAAGGCGGTCGCCGAGGAAGCCGGTCTGGAGCTCGTGGTCGTCTGCGGCAACGCGATGGGCGAAATCTTCCGGAAGAGCTCCCTGAACCTCGGGCTTTCCGTCGTGGAGTGCCCGGAAGCGGTGGCCGACGCTCGGGACGGGGACGTCCTCGCGTTTGACCCGGCCACACGGCGGCTCACGAACCAAACGCAGGGCAAGATCTACGACCCGGTCGCGCTGACGCCGAAAGAGGAAGAGATCCGCCGCGGAGGAGGCATCTTCGCCGTGGGACGCCGGGAGTTTCGACGGTCGGTCGAACGCGCGCCGGAGATCTCCTGGCCGGATCAGGAGACGGCGAGCAGGATGTCGACGAGCGAGCAGATCGTCTGGGCGCACCGAGTGGACAAGGACGCGGAGGTCCAGCCGGGGGTGACGCTGCGGGTGTACGCCGATCTGCTGCCCGCGTCCGACGGCACGGCCCCTTTCGCGATCCATACCTTCAGGCAGATCACCGGGGGCGACGCGATCTTCCCGCGGCAGGCCGCGATCGCCAACGATCACTTCGTCTTCACCGGCAAGGAAGCAGACCAGAAGCAGACGGCGATCGGCCGGGAATTCGCGCGCCGGCACGGAATCGAGAAGCCCTACTACGCAACGCCGGGCGACGGGATCTTTCATTTCTATTTTCCCGAGCAGGGACTCGTGCTGCCGGGCCAGTTCATCCCCGGCGCCGACTCCCACAGCCGCGCCTACGGAGCCTACGGGGCGGTCGGGTTCGGTGTGGGCTCGACGACGCTCGGCTTTGGCTGGTCCACCGGCTACATCTACTTCACGCTCGCCAAACAGCGCCGCGTCGTTTTTCGCGGAAGGCTTCAGCCCTGGGTCGCGGGCAAAGACATCGTGCTCGAGCTTCTGCGCCGCTGGGGCCCCCGGCAGGCCCAGGGGATGTCGGTCGAGTTCGTGGACGAGAACCGGCAGCTCCCGATCGCCTATCGCAACACCATCGCCAACATGATGGCGGAAGCGGAAGCTTTGAACGGCATCTTCGCCGAGGACGATGTGACCCGCGCCTGGTACAGGGCGAAGGGGATCACCTCCCTGCCCTATCCGAGCGTGGCGCCGGGGCCCGAGGCAATCTACGAGATCGACGAGACGCTCGTGCTCTCCGATGTCACGCCGATGATCGCCAAGCCCTTTTCCCCCGGCAATGCCTTCCCGGCCGAAGAAGTGGCGCGAGAGCGGATTACCTTCGACAAGGCCTTGATCGGCTCCTGTACCAATGGCAGTTACGACGATCTTCTGCAGGCGGCTCTGGTGCTCCGCGCGGCACGGAAACAGGGCTTTTCGAGAGTCACGCGGCCCCTCGCGATCTTCCCCGGCTCGGGCGGCGTTGGCCGGCAGATCGAGAACCCGGACCCGCGTCTTGAAGGCGAGTCGATCGCGGAAGTGTTCCGCTCGGTCGGCGGGGAGATTCGCCAGTCCTGGTGCGGACCCTGCTTCGGCCAGGGGCCGGATGCTTTGGGTCCGGGACAACGCGCGATCACCTCTTTCAACAGGAACTGGCAGAACCGCATGGGTGTGGGAGGAGAGGGTTACCTCGCCAGCCCCGCCGTCGTCGCCTCTTCGGCCCTGATCGGCTACATGGCCCCGCCGGGAGAACTCGGCCTCCGATGGGAACCCGAGCGCTTCGGGGTGTGACGGGGCACAAGGGCACGCGGCTATGTCGGATCTGACATAGACCGTTTTTACCGGGCGGCGCGCAGCATTTCGCGGGAGAGAACGGGGCAGTAGAGCCCCCTGGGCTCCCGGCGCCACCAGGCGCCGGTCCGACGTCGGGTGTCCGCGTCCGTGAAGTGGTAGTCGTACAAGACCGCCCGGACAAACCGCGGCGGATGATCCGGAAAAGGATTCTTCTCGAGCAAGCGCAGGACCTCGGGCGATCCTTGCAGCAGACGCGCGAGGAAGTTGATGAACCAGGGATTCTCCTGATAGCTGCCGAGAGCGGCAAACCACATCTGCCAGTCGAGCCTCGGCTGATGCGGCGCCACGAACCGCGGCCGCCGCAAGACATCTCCCGGCTTCCACGGAAATTCGTACTCGCGCCAGACGCTGCCATCCTCGCTTCCCTCGATGACAATTTCCGGCCGCGAGGTCGTCATGATTGAAAAGAGGCCGTAGGTGTTGACCGAACGATAAGGGATGGCCGCTCGGGTCAGACGAAGAACCACACCGGGCCACGCGTCCGAATGCCGCAGCGTCGCCGAGAACTCCACCAGGCTGATGAGCAGGACCGTGGCCGCCACGGGCGCGAGGAACCATCCGGGCCATTTCCCTCCTGCCACGGCTCTGCGCGCGGCCCGTTCCCGAAGCCTCCGCGGAAACGCGGCGTCGTCCAGGAGCAGGACGCAGAGCGCAACCGCCAGGAGATTGAAGAACGCGTAGTTGCCGGTGGCGGCGATCAGGAGTTGAAACGTCACGAGCGCTCCGAAGCAGAAGATCCGGAGTCTGCGCGGCGTAAAGACGAGCAGCGGCACGGCGAGCTCGATCGAGAACATCAGGAGGCAGGAGAACTTCTGGAAGGAGACCGGAAGCTGGTGCATGAACCAGGCCGTCCAGGGGGGAAGCGGCTGCGTCTCGTAGTGAAAGGTCAACGCCGTCAGATGACGCCAGGTGGAATCGCCGCTGGCCAGCTTGACGAAACCGGAGGAGAACATCAGGCGAAAGAGCAGCCACCGCAAAAGCAAGTGGATCGTGGCCGGTGGCTCGAACGCGTGTCTCATGCGCCAGCGTCGCGGAGCAAAGAGAATCGCCAGGAACCCGGTCTCCAGCAACAGCAAGTCCCACTGAAACTCAAGAAAGACCTGTCCCGCGATCGCAAGCGAGAGATAGAAGACCCACGCGACCGCAAGACACAGAGAGGGAGCAAGACCGGCGATCAGCAGAAGCGAAGCGACCGTCCCGCCCCCGCAGAGAACGTGCAGGAAGCCGTCACGGGCATCGAGCCAGCAAAGGGAAGGAAGAAGCGCATAGGCCTCGTGACCGGCTCGCGCGCGGGCCCAGTCGAGAAAACGCGTGACGGGCAGGATCCCATGGGAACCAACCAGTCCGTCGATCTGCACCCAGAGCGAGACAAACGCGGCCAGATAGCAAAGGCCGAGCAGCCGCAGAAACAGCGCGCTCGCGAGGCCGTAGGCTGGCTTCTGCGGACTCTTTCCCCAGAGAGCGCGGGTGACGGCGGACGCCGCGCCGCGATGCCTGGCAATCAAACGGTAGGAGAGCCCCGCCAGCGGCGCAAAGCCCGGCAGGTGCCGGTACAGCCAGAGAAGAGACCCCCGGCGCGGCACGTGCGCCAGGGCCGCGAAGACGGCGTGGGCCCCCTCGAAGACTTCGCCCGAGGGCTCGACGAGCTGCATTGCCCGCGCAAACGCCTCCCTCGGGATCTCGGGAAAGCGCGCGGCCACTTCCTGGAAGGGGGCGTAATCCACACGGTCTTCGGTGATCGACTTCCAGCGGCCGATCCAAAAGCGGCAAAAGCCGCAGTCTCCGTCGAAGATGACCAGTGGCGTTTTCGGAGCCGCGGCCACACGCAGCACCGGGGGGCGGCCGCTCATGCGGGAGAGTCTAGCCCGCAGAATTCAGGAACGACGCGGGTCCGGACCGCCCCGGGAATGAATGTGGTCCCGGGAACGCTTTCCTCCGGCGGAGGAACCGACGATGATTTCCATCGCCCGAAGACTGCCCATTCTGATCGCGGGTCTCTTCCTCTCTGCTCTCCCAGGCGTCTTGGCCGCCGCGGACCAGGCCGGGAACGAAGAGATCCATCAAACCGTCGCCCGGATCTCCTACATCTCGGGCAACGTTTCCTACAGCCGCGGCGACGACCCCGACAACTGGCAGGCGGCCGACGTCAATGTTCCGATGACACTGGGCGACCGGGTCTACACGGGCGAGGGCGGCCGAGCCGAGCTCCAAGTGCACGGCGGAGACCTCATCCGTCTGGACGCCGGAACAGATCTGGCCGCGCTCAACCTGACCGACGACACCAAACAATTCTCGTTGAAGGAGGGTCTGGCTTCCTTCCAAATCCGCCGCCTCGGCGAAAAGGAGTATTTCGAGGTCGATACGCCTAACGCCGCCATCACCTTCGAGCGGCCGGGAGGCTATCGGATCGAGGTCGATGCCGACGGAAACACACGCGTGGCCGTGCGCCAAGGGCGGGTGCTCTGGGCGGCGGGGGGCGGGCAGGTCGCCCTGACAGCGGGCGACGAGATGCGCATCGACGGGATCGACTCCCCGCGTTACGAGCTCGTGGCCATGTCCGAGCCGGACCGCTTCGACCGCTGGGTGGAGGCGCGGGAGCAGCGGTTCCAGAGGGTCCGCTCCTCCCAATATGTCAGTTCTGACATCGTCGGCGTCGACGACCTGGACGAGTATGGCCGCTGGGAAGACATCCCGGAGTACGGACACGTCTGGACGCCGCTCTCGGTGGAAGTGGGCTGGCAGCCCTACCGCGTCGGCCACTGGGTCTGGCAGGATCCATGGGGCTGGACCTGGATCGCGGGGGAGCCGTGGGGTTGGGCTCCGTACCACTACGGCCATTGGGTCTACTACTCACGCTGGTACTGGGTGCCGGTGGCTCCGGCGGTGAGCGTCGTCGCCTATTCACCGGCTCTCGTCGCATTCGTCGGAGGCGGTCCGGGGTGGTCGGTCTCCGTCTCGGCGGGGGGCGGAGGGTTCGTCGGCTGGTTTCCCCTGGCCCCGGGTGATCCCTTCGTCCCGTGGTGGGGACCCCGCAGGACGGTCAACGTCAACGTCACCAACGTCACCTACGTGAACCGCACGTATGTCACCGTGGTCAACCGGAACACCTTCATTTCGGGCGGCCTGGTGACGAAGCATTACATCCGCGACCGGGCCGTCGTGCGGCAGGTCGTTCGAGCGCCGGTCGCGCGCGGCCCGATCCCGATCGTGCCGACCCGCGCCTCGCTCAGGGTCTCGGTGCGGGAGAATGCGCGGGCACCCCGGCGGCCTCCGGCGGCAATCCTCGCTCGGCCGGTCGTGGCCCGCGTGGCGCCGCCTCCGGCTCCTCCCACTTTTCAGGCAAAACTCGCCGTGATTCGACGCAGTGGCGGAGCGCCCGTGGGCACCGCTGCCGCTGCCAGCATCTCGGTTGCGCATCACGGGACACCCCGAGCGATCACGGCCGTCAAGCCCGTTGTGCAAGAGCACGGGCGCGTGACGCTCGCGCCGCGCAGCGGGAAATCCGCCCTCGTTCGGCCGGCGCCAGTCGCTCCGGTGCACGGCCGGACCATGGCCACCTCCGCCAACCCCGTCGCCTCAAGCCCGGTCACTTCCTCGGCACGACCAGCGCCCGCCGCAGGCCCAGGGCCTCGGCGTGAAGCGGGCTCGACACACGAGGGGCGGGAGAAGCAAGTCGAACGGCCGGCGCATCAGGGGGAAAAGGCCGCGCCGCCGCCGCAAGCCCGTCAGCCCCAGCGCCCGGCCGTACCGTTGGTGCGAGAGAGCGAGCCGACCGCGGAACACCCCGCGGCTCCCCCGGCAAGAGAGAGCCATCCCGAACACCACGCCGAACGCCCGCCGGTCGCGAAGCCGCCAGCAGCGCGCCCAGCGGCCGCCCCGGCAAAAGAGAGCAGGCCCCCCGCAGAACGCCCGCAAGCTGGCCTGGTAAGAGAAGCCCGACCGGAACGCCAGGTCCTGCGCCCGCCGGCCGAGAAGCCGCCTGCGGAGCACGCCCGCGCCTCGCAGCCGGGTCAGAAGCACGACCAAAAGAAGCAGGAAAAGGAAAAGCCGAAAGAAAAAGAGAAGCCGAAGGACGAGAAGAAGGATCACAAGCCCGAATAGGCGCTTGATCGATCCCTGTTATTCGGACGCCCGCCTCGCGCGGGCGTTCTTGTTTACAGGCAAAATCTCTTTTATCTTCAGTTAGTTACGACTCTATCGAATATTGACTTTTAAGTATAGATTCAATATGCTGTTGCCGTGACTTCGAAGCGCGCACGGGAGGAGAGGTCATGAAC
>JBOGJN010000298.1:0-3582 GCA_050745445.1 Thermoanaerobaculia bacterium | reverse complement strand
AGACCGGGCTCGGCCGGGGTGCGAAGCAGGAAGACCACGGCGGCTGCCGCGGCGATGCCCGCGGCGGCTGTCAGCGCCGCGCGCCACACTGCTCGCGCGGGTACGGCCCTGCGGGCCCGCGGCCGCGCCAGGAGCTCTCGAAAAGCGGGCGCCGAGGCCTCGTCCGCGCGGCGTAGCTGCCCGAAGAGTCGAGCCAGCTCGCTGTCGGGATCTCTCGGGCTCACGTGCGCCCTGCCTTGCCGATGAGGCCGGCAAGCCGCTTCTTGGCCCGGTCGTAGTGGACCCGCGCGGAGCCGGCCGAGATCGAGAGCGCCTGCGCGGCCTCCTCGACCGTCAGCCCCAGGGAGAAAACGAGCTCCAGCACCTGGCGCTGCCGCCGCGGCAGGCGCGTAAGCGCCGCGAGCAGCGTCAACAGCTCTTCCGGCTCCGTGTCTCGGAACGAACCGGCGTCCGGCTTTTTCCATCGCCCGATCAGGAAGTCCCGCAGCGTGTTTCGCCTCCGCTCTTCCGAGGCGGTGCGGCGGATGACCCCGAAGAGAAACGTCTTGAAGCTCGACTGGCCGGCAAACCGGGCCCGGCCGTCGAGAACTTTCAAGTAGCTCGTCTGGAGCACGTCCTCTGCCTCCTCCCGGCGCCGGCCGCAGCAGGCCAGAGCCCAGGCAAACCCGGCCGCATGGAGCCTCTCGATCTCGGCCTCGATCTCTGCTGGCGTCATCGCTCGGCCCTGCGTCTGTTGGTGGGTCGGGAGCGGCATTCCATATGACAGCCTACTGAGCCTCGACGAGACGGCAGAGTATGAGTTATAGTATGATCATACCAAATGCCCATCGAGCGCGTGACCGTGACCTTGCCGCCGGAGGTCGTCGAGGACATCGACCGGCTTGAGAGCAACCGTAGCCGGTTCGTTCTCGAGGCGGTGCGTCGCGAGTTGAAGCACCGCCGGCGCGAACAGCTGCGCCGCTCGCTCGCGAATCCTCATTTGGAGACGAGCGAGCTCGCCGACGCCGGCTTCGATGAGTGGGCAACCGGGCTTCCAAACGACGCCTCCGGGGAGATTCTCGATCGGCGTCGCGAGTCGAAAGTGCGCTGGGTGCCCGGGCGCGGGTGGTCTGCGGAAAAGAGATGAAGCTCGAGCGGGGGACCGTCGCTCTCATCGGGCTCGATCCGACACGAGGTCACGAGCAGCGCGGCACGCGGCCCTGCGTGATCGTCAGCGACCCGGATGTCACCTCCGATCAGCACTACCCTCTGGTGGCTGTGGTTCCGATCAGCGGGACGGCCGGCGAGGGAGCCCTCTACCCGAAGCTCATGCCCGGCCGCAGCGGCCTGCGCAAGATTTCTTTCGCACTCGTCGACCAGGTCCGCTCTGTCGACAAGCGCCGCGTCGAGAGCGTCTTCGGCCGCCTGTCGCGGGAGGATCTCGACGCCATCGACAGCGGCCTCTCCTTGTTCCTCGGCCTGGCCTAATCCCATCGCTTCGCGCCGTAGGCGCCGGTATACGATCGTTGAACCATGCACCGGCGGCTTTGGGCGCTCGCCTGGTTGCTCTCGGGCCTCGCCCTTCTCATGCTGCGAGGGGGCGCGGAGGTGAGAGTGTCGACCCAAAAACGCCCGAGACACTCTACGTCGGAACAGAGTATGGCATCTCGAAGAGCATCGACGGAGGCTCAACCTGGCGAGAAAGCAGCGTGGGAATCAGCAATGGAGGCCTGGTGTCGAATCCCCGTCAGGCCTCATTACGGGCGGCGTGCCATCGCGCTGCCGCCGAGGCCCTAACCATGGCTCGACGATTCCCCGCCCTGCGGATTCGCCTCGTCCTGCTCGTCATCGCAGCGGGAACTCTCTGCCAGCCGCTCCGGGCGCAATCGAGCCCGAGGCCGGTGACCAATGGCGGCGCGCCGGCGGTGTCTCTGGACGGCTCGAGGATCGCGTTTACCTCGGACCGGGACGGCTCGACCGACATCTACATCATCTCGGCCGACGGCACCGGCGAAGCGCGGCTCACGAGCACGCCCGAGGACGAAAGCCAACTGGACTGGTCGGCCGACGGCAAAGAGATCCGGTTTACCGTCTTCGCCAAAGATTCGAGCCGCGTCTTTTCGATCCAGCCGGACGGCAAGAACCAGAAACTGCTCGGAACCGTTCCGGGCCGCGCCCTGAGGCTGTCTCCGAACGGCATGCGCGTCCTCTACTGGACCGGGACCTGGACGGCAATGAAAATGTTCGCGTCGGACCTGGACGGCGGCAACGCACGGCAGCTCACGGACGGGTCCGGAGTGGTCTGGGGTGTGCGGTGGTCGAGGGACGGAAAACAGATCGCGTTCGGCGACAGAGATTCGCAGGGCCTGCTCCACGTCTACGCCATCAACGCCGATGGCTCAGGCCGGCGGCAGGTGACTCACTTCCCGGCCTCCGACGGAAATGCCCAGATGCCCTCCTGGTCGCCCGACAACCGGATGCTCGCCGTACAAGCGACCGCCAAGGACCAGCCCGGGCACATCTGGATCGTGGATGCGGCGACCGGGGACGCAAAGAAACTCGCCGCCCACTCCGAGCCGTACGCCGACGAAGTCCCAGCATGGTTCCCGGACGGCAAGCGCATCGCTTTCCAGAGCAACCGCACCGGCCACATGGAAATCTGGGTGATGAACGCGGACGGCTCGGGTCAGCGCCAGGTCACGAAGTAGTGACTGAGTGACTGGGTCTGACTGGGGGTCGTCTGACTGGGTGACTCTCTGACTGGGGGTCGGGCTTGAATAGAGGTATTGTTATTTCACAGACGTTCAACGATTCTGGCCAGGCTCGAGCGCAGAGCCTTCGTTTCCCGGAGTTTTTGCTCGAATCCCCGGATGTCCCGCGCGAGTGTCGATCCGTCGCGCCGGAAGAACTCCGCCGTTCGACAATACGGGATGCGCGCGTAAATCATTCCGAGGTGCCCAACCATCGCCCGCGCGATCGAGGTCTCCCGGCGCCGTGTCGGGCTCCTCAAGAACTCCAGATCCTGCCGGAGCTCGCCGGCGACGATGCGCGAAAGACCTGCGACCGTCAGGCTGCGCCGCACCAACTCCAGACCGCCGGCGGCCTGGAAGACGCCCCTGGCGAAGGCCTCATCTCCCCGCACTGCTTGGCCGATGGTCTGAGCCTCCTCATACGACTCCACGTCCCTTTTACTCATGAATCGCCGATACCGGCGGGTGGCGGCTCCCCGACTCTCTTCCAGATGGGACAGTCCCCGATCGACGTCCAGCCATTTCGGACCCCTTCCGAGCCGGTAGGCGCGGTCACTCGACCAGGGGTACCGATCGGGCCGGTCCACGATTCCGGCCTCCACCGGGTTGCGGTGAATGTACCGCAAGAGAGCCAGCCAGTAACGGTCCTTCTCTACGAGCAACGCCTTGTACCGTCCCTGGAACAGATGGCCGACGCGGCGGTGACGCCGGTTGAAGTCCTGCGAGTAGGACGACTGCAGGGCGTGCATGCACCGTGACAGCGGTGTCTTGCCGGCCTCAATTGCCAGGTGGACGTGGTTGTCCATCAGGCAAAAGGCAAGGAGCCGGAATCCGAACCTCTCTCGGTATTGCG
>JBOGJN010000297.1:0-1516 GCA_050745445.1 Thermoanaerobaculia bacterium | reverse complement strand
GGCCTCGTCCTTGAGCCGCCGCACAGCGGCCTTGAGTAGCTGGAGATTCACGACCGCCGGACCGTGGTAGTAGTCGCGCTGCGTCTCCTCCGCGTCGGCGCCCTCGATGTGGAAGTAGGCGATGCGCCGGCCGTTCACCCCGCAGACCTCGACCGAGGCGAGCTCGCCGCCGCGGGAGAGGGCGAAGCCGCCCAAGAAGAGATCGTCGGTGCGGATCACGAGCGGGGCTGCCGGCACGCTGCCCGCAGCTCGTAGACGTCCGGCTCGCGATCGAGGAGTAGACGCCCTCCGGTTCGCAGCCGGCGGGCGCGATTGTTCACCGCGCACCAGGTGGCCTTGACCTTGTCGTAGAGCACCCCCAGCTGCTTCCACTCCTTGGCCATCCCGCGCACGCTGCACAGGCCCGCCCCCGCGCGGTCGATGAGTCTCTGCGCTTCCTCGATCGACGCCAGAGCCTCCTCGAGCCGCATCTCGGCCACGGCCTTCCGCGCGGCCAGCGGATCGGGTACGGCCGCTTCGTTGACCTCCTGGGAACGGGAATCCATCGCCTCTTCCTCCTTCCCGGTGGAGGCCCCCGCCTCGGCTCTCCCCTTTCGAGGAAGAAGCCTCCACCGGGTTTCACTTACGCCACTCGACTGTGGAGGGAAGGTCGGCTAGGGTGGGTACGGATCGAGGTGAGGTCCGCCTCTCCTCCTGGTCTCGGGCCGGCCGGGGGTCCTGCAAGACATCACTCGGTCCGGCCCGCTCTTCTCTCTCTTGTTCTAAGCCATCAAGAAACCGTATAAGGGCGGACGTCTGTCAAGAGCTTTGTCGCGGTTTCATTTCGATACTAGTAGTATCGACCATGTCGATTGAAGAAGTCAAGAGTTCTCTGCGACGTTTCTATACTTCATCTCAAGGAGGCGCGTCCGAACGTGCCGCAGAGAGGCCGATACAAAGGTCCGGTGGACGACAAGACCATTGGTAAGAAGCTCCGAGAGATCCGGCTCTCCCGGGACATGACCCAGGTCGAGCTTGCAGAAGAGCTCGGCATCAATCAATCCCTGATCTCGGAGTACGAGCAGGGCTCTGTCCGACTTCATGCTCCGCTCGTGGCTGGTTTCGCGAAAGCGCTCAGCGTCTCGGCTGACGAAATCCTTGGGCTGAAGAAGGCGAAGACAAATGGCATGCTGAGGGATCGTCGCTTCCTTCGGCGACTACGTCGGATTGAAGAGCTTCCCCCCGCACAGCAGAAAGCCGTACTCAAGCTCCTGGACGGAGTCCTTCAAAGCCAGGCGTAGGCGAGACGACCGTACACAGCCGCGCTGGCCTCGCGATCACGGCCCGCGCAGGCCTTCCACGACCGCGAGCCTCGCCCGCTCGGTCGCCGCGCCCGGACTGAGATAAGGATGCGGCGGCGTCACGCCGCTTGCCTCACTCGCCCGGAACAAGCGGCGTGCCACCGCCGCGTCTTCCTGCAGCCCGACCGGCTTGAGCCGCGCGCGCCGGGACTGGCCTGGCCCGGCCCGTGCACGAC
>JBOGJN010000296.1:0-4221 GCA_050745445.1 Thermoanaerobaculia bacterium | reverse complement strand
TTCCAGGCCCGCACGGTCAACGGCCGCGTGGAAGCGGCCGCGGCCCTGCTGCCTCCCGGCGCGTCGGTGGACTGCCGGACGGTCAACGGAGCCGTGACGCTCACGCTGCCGAAGGACGCGAAGTTCGACCTATCCGCCTCCGCCATGAGCGGCGCCATCGCCTCGACGTTCCCGCTGCCGCAGCGGCCGGACGCGGAAGGGCTCCCGGCTCTGAAGGACGGCTGGGAGAAGCCTCGCCGGATCGTCGTGCGCGAGGTGGACGGCGATGAGGACATCGTCGTGGACCTGCGGGAAATCGAGAAGGAGATCGAGCGGTCCATGCGGGAGGTCGAGACCGAGGTCCGGCGGGCCATGCGGGCCGCCGGGCGCGCGTCGGAGGAGGCGAAGGTCTTCGCGCTGTCGCTCGGCAGGCACTACTCCGGCTCCGTCGGGCAGGGGGGCGCCTCGGTCCACGTTTCCACGTTGAACGGCGCGATCACGGTTCTGGCCGCCGGCACGCGCGAGGCCGATGCGAAGCAGCTCGTTTCGCCGAAGCGATCCTTCACGTACCCCCGGATGCGCTTCGTGCAGATTCCAAACCAGCCCGTGCCCGTCATTGCGATTGCGCCGCGGCCCCCGGCCGAGCCGCGTCCCGTGGCGATGCCGCAGCCCGCGCGCGCCCCGCGGCCGCCCCGCCTGCCGGGCGACGAGGACGAGATCGTGCGGGGCGACATCGCCGGCGACTTTCTCTCGACGACGACCGGCTCGAGCTACCGGCTCGGCAAGGTCTCCGGGCGCGTGCGCATCCTGACCAACGGCGGAGAGATTCACGTCGCGTCGGCAGGATCGACGGCCGATTTGAAGACCTACGGAGGCGACATCCAGGTCGGCCCGGTCGGGGGCGATTTCCGGGCCCTCACGATGGCCGGCCAGGTGCGTGCCGGGGCCGTTTCCGGCTCGGCTACGGCGGAGACTTCCGGCGGCGACATCCGCATCGAGAGCGTGCGCGGCGGGCTCGAGGCACGCACGGCAGGCGGCGACGTGATCATTGCGTCGATCGGCGGCGCGGCCGACGTCGAGACGGGCGGCGGCGACGTGCGCCTGGGCCTGACCTCCCGCCAGGCGGCGGTGACCGTCCGCAACGCGGGAGGCGACGTGGTGTTGACGCTGCCGGCCGACTTCCGCGGCGACTTTGATCTCGAGGTCGCCGGGGCCTCGCCCGACGAGACGGCGATCCGCTCCGACTTTCCCGAGATCGCGGTCACCAAGCGGGCAGGTTCGCAACAGGCTTCGGGCTCCCTCAACGGCGGCGGCCCGAAGGTAACGGTGCGGACCTCATCAGGGAGCATCCGGCTGCGTAAATCGTGATACGCGCGGGCCTCTTGCGAGCCCCGCCCGGTTGCCCGCCAAACCATAGCCCACGCGCCAGACATGGCTCGTCCGCTACTCTGCCTTCCTTCCTTCCGCGCGGCGGCGCAGCGTAACGACGACCGTACGCTCCTCACCCGGTTGCAGCGCAAGCTCGAGGACACGGTCCACATCGGACCCGGCAACCGCCGAGGCGAGCGTTGCGCCTGATCGCACGAGATAGACCTCCACCAAGCCGGGCGGCAGCGCCGTGAGACGAACCTGTCCGTCCGCCCGGCTTCTGTCCCAACCGCCGTGGTCGTAGGTATGCATCATGAGGATGTCGGAGCAGACACACCGGCCGTTGCTCCGGACCAGCAACTCCCGGTGCGGAACGGCTTTGCCTTCTTCGTCCATGAAGACAACTGTGAGATCCGCCGAAGCCGGCGGCGTTTGCCAGACCACCGGCTTGTCGGACTCGAGGGCGAAGACGCCCAGGACGCCATCGCGCGAGGGAAACGAGCACAGCAGGGGCAGGCCCCGTTCCACGTCGATACCGGCGACGCCCCGCTCGTCGGTCCAGTCGGCCAGCCAGCACGGCTCGGGAGCCCGAGCCGAGCGACATTCGACTGGAACCTTCGGGACAGGCTCGCCCGAAGCGGAGAGAATCGTGACGAAAGCGGTCCGCCGTTCTCGCATGACGATCGTCATCTCGACGTCGTCTCCGCTCTTGAGGATAAACGGGCTGGTGGGGTTCGCTTCCCGGTAGCCGCGCTTCCTGGCGGAAAGAGTCACCGTCCCGGGACGAAGTGTGGAGAGGGTGAAGTGCCCGTCACGATCAGTCATCGCCGTAAGGTTTGACTCGCTATCCTTCGCGCGAGCTACAGCGTCTGCCGCCACCCCCTCAAGGGGAAGACCCTTTGAGTCGAGGACCGAGCCCCGAACCCTGGTCTTTGCGAAAGCAAGATTGAGGACTTGGTCCTTCCCTTCCTCGACAAGCGCAAACTCCAAGGGAGCCAACTCCTCGCTTCCCTCTTGTCTCAGCTCTATGAAGTAGCCGCCAGCTTCCGGGAGGAACGCTTCGTACCGTCCACCGTCATCAAGCGCGGAGCGCATCGACAGGGACGATTTCTTGCCATCGGTCTTCTCGAATACGATCTCACCGGTGGCGACCTCGCCTCCCCAGGTCACCTTTCCATTCACGTGAACGGAAGAAACTTCGACAACATGCTCGAGCCTATCCTCAAGCGGAATGCTCACGAGTCTTGAAAGAGTCAGCTTGCTGCGGGCAACGTCGACGCGGAGGTCGTACTGTCGAGGGGCGAGATTCCGGAACAGTGCGGGTCCGTCGCCTTTCAACCGAACGGGGGCGATTGCGGCCGTCCCGGGCTCGGAATCTGTCAACCTCAGATCAACGGGGTAGCGCCCCTCATCGAGACCGGTCAGGGAGACCGAAAGCTCCGAGCATAGAGAGACGTCGACCCGATTCAGGCTCCAACCCGTCGGCCCTGGGCCCGGCAGAACGTTCTGCCGCAAACACGTGCCCGCAGGTGGTTTCAGCACGAGCTTGCCGATGCGGGGCACACCATTGAACACCAGGAGATCACCGGAGCGCCCGGGGGCGGGCAACTCCTTGCTCTGCGCGAGCAAACGCAACTGCGAAGGGTCTGCTGCACGCGCAGCACGGGTCGCGGTAGTTCGGAGAAAGAGTACTCCTCGATCCTCCATCGATGGCCGGCGGAGGGGGAGTTGCGCAGGCGCCCCCTCCGCTACATCAACCCACTGCGCGATCGCGGCCCCCCGGGAGGTGACAGCCAGAAGTAGCAGACGACGGCATGGGACCCGGACGCGCGTAGAGGAACTCTCGGAGCGCCGGATCTCGCGGAGATCGCTGGTGCTGGGGTCCCGGATCATCCAGGAACCCTGGAAATTCTCCGCGCCAGTCACCTCGAGCAGACAGCCACCGGGCTCCTGGGCCCGGAGAAGAGGCGGGCTAAGCACGAACAGGGCCGCCAGCCCGATGCCTGTGCCCCTGGCGACGCCTGGAACGGGCCCGCTAAAAGACATCCACTGTCACAATGTCGTATGGCTCGCCAGCCGGAAGGGCGTCAGCCAGAAAAGTCTGGGGCTCGAGGGCGAGCGCTCCTTGAAACACAGGCTCGCAGGGAGGGTTGTCGCAACTCGCGGTGCCGCAGGAACCCGAAACCTCGCAGCCATAGGGTCTTGGTTGGCAATACCCCCAGCCAGACTCCCGGTCGCCAACGCACGTCTTTTGAGAGGTACACACATAACAGCCGGCAGCGTCCGCTCGGGATGGTGTCACGAGCGAGAAAAGAAAAACCGCTGTAAGGACCCACAGAACGCAGGCGACAAACCTTGCTGATCGCATCGGATACCTCCTTCTTGCCGAGACTCTACACACCTCCTTGGGGGGGGGGTCAAGTAGGCGTATCGCGCCGTCCAAAATGTAACCCTGGGGCTGATCGTCGCGCCATCGAGAAGGTAACCCGGGCAATGAGGTTCCGGAGGAGGGTTACGGGGGAGGATCGAGGTGGGAGTATTCCCGGGCGATTTTTTGGCGGTGTCGAGGGGCGTCTGGGAAGCAGAAGGGTCGGATTTTGGAGGAGTTCTGCCGGGTCTGCGGATACAACCGCAAGTACGCGATTCGCAAGCTCAACGGAGCGCCCCTGGCGGTGGCCCTGCGCCGTAGGTTTGGCGGTACAGTCCGCGCCCCCCCTCGCCTCGTTCGCAGGAAGCCACCGGTTCCATCAACGGCGGCGGCCCGAAGGTCGTCGTCAAGACGAGCTCCGGGACGATCCGGATCCGGAAAGGCTGATCTAGAACTGGAGCCCGGGCCGGCCGCCCCAGAAGAGGCGGCTGGCGACCAGGCCGATG
>JBOGJN010000295.1:0-1946 GCA_050745445.1 Thermoanaerobaculia bacterium | reverse complement strand
GCATGGGAACCGTCGAGATGGACATGATCGCCGACGCGATCGCCCGCACGCTCCAGGCTCCGGGTGACGCCGGTGTGGAGGAGTCCGTCCGGCGGACCGTGCGGGAGCTCTGCGCAGGCTATCTGCTTATGTAGATCGGATCATTGATTCATCGGATCATCGGTTCATTGACCGGGGCGAAGCCACCTACAGGCCATTTCTCTGGCCGATGAACCGATGAACCGATCACCCGATGAACCGATGCGCACGCGAGCCGCGCGCTGGATCGCGCTCGCCGCGTTCTCGCTGCTTCTCGTTCTCTGTTTGTTTGGAAACTCTCCTGGAGAGGTCCGCCGCCGCCTGCGCGACCTCAATCACCGCTTGAGCTACCTCAATCACTACGCCTCGCAGGATCTGCCCGTGCGGCGCCTGGGAGGCTCTTCGGCGGCATTCGATCGCCGCTTCTTCATCTTTCTGGAGTCGGCGAGGAGAAAGATGCCCCGCGGTGTCTCGGGAGTGGCGCTCTACGTTCCGCACGCGACCGAGCAGCAGCTTTATCTCGCGAGCTATCACCTGGCCCCGCTTCCGGTGCTCCCCGCGCCGCCGCAGGTGCCGCCGGGATGGATCGTCGCGGTGTACGGTCAAAACCTTCCGCCCGGCGCATCGCTCGTCGCGCGAGTCTCCGGCGGCGCGCTTCTGAAGCCGCCACAATGACGGCCCTTCTGCTTTCGCTCGCCGCGGTCGCCGGGATCCTGCTTTTCGCCGCGGTTGTCGGCTGGATGGTTGCCGTTTCGCTCTTTCCGGGCGGCGCGAGTTTCCGCGCCGAACGCCTCGGATGGGGCTTCGTGCTCGGCTGCGCTCTCCTTTCTGCGATGGTGCCCATCTCCTTCGTCGTTGGCGTGACACCCGGCTGGATGTCGTTCCTGATTCTTGGCGGCATTCTTTTCGCCGCCGCCCGCTTTCTCCCTCTCCCCGTGGGAGAGGGATGGGGTGAGGGGCTGACGAATGCCGACCCGCTTCGAGGCCCAAAGCAGTGGACCACCCGTCTCCTCCTCGCCCTCCTGCTCCTCGGCGTCGCCCTCTACGCCCTCCGGGCTCTAACCGAGCCGATGTGGTCCAACGACTACCTGGCGATCTGGGGCTTCAAGGGAAAAACGATTTTTGGCGCACGCGCCCTGCCGGAAAGGTTCTTCCGCTGGCCTGCGCTCGGCTTCTCGCATCCGGAGTACCCGCTCGGTCTTCCGTTTCTCTACGCCGGACTCGCGTCCCTGCTCGGACGATGGGACGACCACTCACTGGCGCTCCTCTTTCCTTTCTTTCAAGGCGCCACACTCCTCGTGCTCTTCGGCTGGCTGCGCCGCCGGGGCGCTCCGTGGCCGCTGCCTCTCGCGGCGGCCGCGCTGCTCGCTCTCTTTGAGCCCCTGTACTCCGGGTTCCTCACCGGCATGGCGGAAGTGCCTCTCGCCTGCGGGATGCTGCTCTTCGGAACCGCGTTCTCCGACGCGCTCGATAAGACCGATCGCGCTGCGCTGCGCCGAGTTGGCGTGGCCTCTCTACTCATCGCGGCCACCAAGAACGAAGGAGTCTTTCTAGCTATCGTCGCGGCGCTCGTCGCCGGCATCCTCATCGCGAGACGGCATTCCGTCAGGTGGCCGGTCTCCGCCGCGGCCTTGCTTCCGGCGTTGGCAGTGACACTCCTTCGGCGGCTCACGCTCGGCAGCGTGTCACTGCGCGACTTCGATCTGTCGTTCCTCGCGCCGTGGGGGATCGAGTGGCTCCTCCCGCGGCTCGGCGAGTCCTTTCACGCGGCTCTTTCGGAGGTCGTGCTCCCGGCCTGGCCGGGGCTTCTCTGCGTGGTCGTTCTTTTCGCGGTCGGCCGCCGCACGCCGCACGCCAACCGCCTTCTCGTCCTCGTTGCTGTCTGCCTTGCGGCCTACGTTTTCCTGCCGGCGCTCGCCGTGCCCGGT
>JBOGJN010000294.1:0-1981 GCA_050745445.1 Thermoanaerobaculia bacterium | reverse complement strand
GCGTGCCAGACCACGTAGTCCACGAAGCGCTGGATCGCCGACTTGATCCGCTCGGGCTCGTCGGCGTGCTCGGAGACGAGCGCCTCGAAGACCGCCAGCGACTTCACGTGGGCGTCGACCGCGATCTCCTGCGACTCCTCCGCTCCGAGTTCCGCCTTGAGCCTGGCCTGGGTCGCTTCCATCTCCGAGCGTTCGCCTTCCAGGGTTTCGAGCTTCTCCTTGATGGTGGCGAGCGCCGAGATCCCGCCGTTGGCGAGAACCTCGGTGAGATGCGTGAGCTGCTGCTTCGTCTTCCCAAGCTGCGTGGAGACGCGCTCGTAGTCCTCCTTGAGCTTGGTGATCGTCTCGGAGGCGAAGCCGTTCTCCTTTGCCGCGATGGCCTTGATCCGCTCGGGCTTGAGATGCAGCTCCTTCATGAACGCCAGCACCGCCCGGTCGATGGCTTCCGCGGGGACGTAGCGCTTGGGGCAGGCCGTGCCCGCAGACTTCTGGGCGCGGTTACAGCCGTAGTAGTGGTATGGGATGCCGTTCCGCCCCGTCGCGGGCTGCGGGACCATCTTGTAGCCGCACTCGCCGCAGCGCAGGAGGCTCTGGAGGAGGTAGACGTAGTTCCGGGGCTGGGTCTTCCCTCCGTGCCGGCTCTGGTTGTTCCGGTCCATGAGGCGCTGGATCTTCTCGTGGGTCTCCCAGGTCCGGATCGGCTTCCAACCGGCCTCGTAGACCTTGCCCTCATGCTCCTGCTTGGCCGCGTAGATCGGGCTCCGGAGCATGTGCCAGATGACGGGTTTCGAGTAGGCCGAGCCGCTCTTGGTCCGATACCCGAGACGGACAAACTCCTTGACGATGACATCGGTGCTCTCCCGTTCGAGGTAGAGCGCGTCGGCCGCGCGGACGTGGGAGGCGCAGGGCTCCAGGGGGGCGTACGTCTTCTCATTCATGACGTAGCCGCCCGGAGGGGGCCCGATGGGCAGGCCCTTCTCGAGCCTCCAGAGGACCTTGTCCTTGACCCGGGCCGAGGTGAGCTCCCGCTCGTACTGCGCGAGCGCGACCAGCATGTGGATCTGGAAGCGGCCCGCCGCGGTCGTGAAGTCGAAGTTCTCCTTGAGGGACACGAGCCTCACGCCGTAGCGCTCCAGCTCCTCGACGAGCTTGACGAAGTCCGAGAGGCTCCGCGAGATGCGGTCGAGCTTCGTGACGACCACCACGTCGATGAGGCGCGCGCGGGCCAGCTCCAAGAGCTTCTGGTACGCGGGCCGGTCGGTGTTCTTGGCGCTCTTCCCGCGCCGCTTGCCGTCCTTCTCGCCTTCGACGAGTTTCTCGGCGACGGACCAGTTGTCGCCCTGCTTGCGCCGGTAGTCGACCAGCGACGTGAGCCGGTCGAGTTGGGTGTCGAGCGAGCCGTCCTCCTTCTCGGCCTGCCGGTCGGTCGAGACCCGGCAGTAGAAGGCGACGTTTACGACGGGACTCTTCGGTCTCGGTACTTCCTCGGTCTTCTGGATCATAAGCCTCCTTTCAATAGGCTATGCGGCGACGGACCATCCGCCGCTCGCGGGTTTCGGGGGATGCTTTCTGGCCCGCAGCCGGGCGAGGAAGGAATCGATCTCCTCCAGTCGCGCCTCGACCGCCATCCGCGCGAACGGATGGTCCTTGTCCTGGGCGTACTGGGGGTACTTCGCGGCGTCGATCCGGATGACCTGGATCTTCCACCGCTTGTGCGGCCGGCCGCCGGGATGCTTGGCGGGGCGTCTTTCACGGCGCTCGTCCTTGGGGGGAGACGCAGCCGAGGGTTCGGCGCGTCGGTGGCGACCATTCACTTCAACAGCCTCGGCCCCGGAAGGTTCACCACATTCCTTCTCGGGTCGCCGAACTTCCGTTTCCCGGCTCTCTTTTTCTTCCATACGCTTTCTGTTCTCCTTTCCAGACGGGTCATATCTCATCCCGCCTGGGCGGCGGGCGACGGTGGGGGTGGATAGGTGGGTGC
>JBOGJN010000293.1:0-4889 GCA_050745445.1 Thermoanaerobaculia bacterium | reverse complement strand
TTGCATCTGACCCCGCGGCGCTCGTAACGCCATCCCACACCTTTTTCAGCAGACTGCTAGTTTGGCTGGGGGGTCGGGGCCGGCACGGTCGGATTGAAAGGCTGTGCTTCGGCAGCGCTCTCCGGCTCTCCCTTTTTCGGAACATAAAAGGGTCTTTGCAGGGACCAGGGCAGACGTGTGATCTCCCGCCACCTCGCGTTCCAATCCTCGGTGGGCTGAGAGCCGCTGACGAACGCTTCGAGAATCGGGTGCGGACTCTCGGGTGTCGCCTTCAAGCCTGTTTCGTAGTCCACAGCGGTGAAAACAACGCCCGGGGGTGTGTCAAAGTCCGTCTTCGGATCGATCCGACCCTTCTCCTTCATCCTTTCGAGAATCCGCATCCATACCGGCAGCGCCACCTTCGAGCCATCCATGCCAGGGCCCAGGCTGACCGTCTTTAAGTCGTTGCCGATCCAGATACCGATCGTGTAGCGCGGCGTCATCCCGATGAACCAGGCGTCCGTAAAGTCGCTCGTCGTGCCCGTCTTGCCGGCGATGTTCAGGCCGAGTCTGGCCGCGGCCGCGGCAGTGCCCCGCCGGGTGGCCCCTTTCAGAATCTCGAGCAGCTGAAAGCAGGCCTGGGGGCTTGCCACTTCGCGTGCGTCTGGATGGGTCTTCTCCAGCGAATCGCCGTTGGCGTCGGTGATCCGTTCGAAGTTGTAAGGCGCGAACGACAGACCCTGGTTGGCGAAAACGGAGTATGCGGAGGCCATCTCTGCAAGCGTCACTTCGAAGGCCCCCAGAGCGAGCGAGGGATAAGCCTCGAGTCTCTGACGGATCCCCAGCCGGTGCGCGACCTCGATCACATGATTCAGGCCCACGACCTCCGCCAGACGGACTGTGGGAACATTGATCGAGTGCTCCAGAGCCATTCTCAGGGTGAGGATGCCCCGGAATCTCAGGTCGTAGTTGCTCGGCTCGTACGGGGGCTGGCGCGGATTCACGGCGATCGAGATCGGGCCATCGAAGATCGTATCCGATGGCGTGAAGCCCGCCTCCAGGGCCGCCAGATAGACAAAGGGTTTGAACGTCGAGCCGGCCTGCCGCAGGGCCTGGGTCGCGCGGTTGAATTTTGACTGCGCCCAGTCGTAGCCGCCCACCATCGCGCGAACCGCCCCCGTCGCGTTCTCGAGAATCAGGACGGCTCCCTGTTCGCGAGGGTCCTGCTCGAGCTCGAGGGCGCCGCCGTCCTTCCCCTGTTGAAGCGTGACCGTCACGAGGTCCCCGGCCTTCAGAATCTCTCTGGCGTTGGCAACACCGGTCCAGGAAAAGCCGGAGCGGCGAAGCGCAAGGGACTGACCGGCGATCTTCACCTCTGCGCCCCCCGACGAGACCCTGACGACGACGCCACGGAACGTGCCACCCTCCGAGAGACGCGTGTTTTCCCAGGACGGGTCCACATAGGCGTCCAGATCGCGGTATCCCGCTTCGAAGAGGTTACGACCCCGGTGGTAGCCCTGCCGCCGCCCGAGCCTTCGCAGTCCCCAGTCGAGCGCCTCCTCGGAGACGCTCTGGAGCTCGGGGTCGAGAGTCGAATCCACGCGTAGGCCGCGCCGGTAGAGGTCCTTTTCGCCGTACGTCCGCTCCAGGTACTGTCGGATCTCCTCGCAGAAGTAAGGCGCGACGACCGTCTCCTGTAGAGCCGGCGACGCGGGCAACGGCTCTGATTCCGCAGCGCGGTGCTGCTCCTGCGTGATGTAGCCCTCCGCCTGCATGCGGCGCAGCGCCGTCGCGCGCCGGGCGCGCGCCAGCGCGGGATTGCGAAAGGGGGACTGGTCCGCGGGCCGCTGGATGATCCCGGCCAGAAGCGCCGCCTCTGCCAGCGTGAGGTCCTTGAGGCTTTTTCCGAAGTAGTAACGCGCCCCTGCCTCCAGGCCATAGTTTCCATGGCCCAGAGGAATCTGGTTCGCGTACATCGTGAAGATCTGGTCCTTGGAGTACCTTCGCTCGATCTCGAAGGCGACGAGGGCCTCGTTGATCTTGCGCGTGAGCGTCTTGCGGGGGGTCAGGAAGATCATCCGGGCAAGCTGCTGAGTCAACGTGGATGCCCCCTGAACATACCGGTTGTGCCTCAGATTGGCGGCAAGCGCGGAAACCGTTCGCGCCAGATCCACGCCGCCATGCTGGTAGAAGTTCTTGTCCTCGGTCGCAATGATCGCCTTCTTGATGACAACCGGGATCTCCGCCGCCGACACGAGAATTCTTCTCTCCACCGCGTAGCGCGCAATGGCCGTGCCGTCGGCGGCCCGGATCTCCGTGATGATGTCGGGGCGATAGGTTTCGAGCTCCGAGACGCGTGGCACGCGTACAAACTTCGTGGCCGCCGATCCGGCCAGCGCCCCGAAGAAGCCGGCGACAACGAGGGGAAGAACCAGAAGCACAGCCCGCCGCGCCACGCGGCCATTTTGAGGCATCGCTTGCTTCTATGCTATAAGCCGATCGGTCGTGAGCGACCCGCGGTGAGTCCCCGTCCCGGCCCGAGCGCGAAACCTCCCGTTTCCACGCCGCAGGTTTCAAAACCCGGTTCTTACCGGGAGGCGCAATCCAAGGCGGGCGGGCGGTTCCGCATCGTCACGGACTTCACGCCGCAGGGGGACCAGCAGCAGGCGATCGAACGCCTTGTGGGGGGCCTCCAGGGAGGACGCCGTCACCAGGTTCTCCTGGGCGTCACCGGCTCGGGAAAAACATTCACGGTGGCCAAGGTCATCGAAGCCACGAATCGGCCCGCCCTGGTTCTCTCGCACAACAAGACACTCGCCGCCCAGCTCTACCAGGAGCTGCGTTCCTTTTTCCCCGAGAACGCGGTCGAGTACTTCGTCTCGTACTACGACTACTACCAGCCGGAGGCCTATATTCCGCAGTCCGACACCTATATCGAGAAGGAGACGTCACGCAACGACGAGATCGACAAGCTACGGCTCTCGGCCTCGAAGGCGCTTTTCGAGCGCCGGGACGTGATCGTGGTCGCTTCTGTCTCCTGCATCTATGGTCTGGGCGCCCCCGAGGCCTACTACGACATGCTCACCTATCTGGAGGTCGGAGACCGCTCAGGCATGGCGTCGCTGCTGGCGAAACTCGTGGAGATGCAGTACGAGCGCACGAACCTGGACCTCGCCCGAGGCACATTCCGCGTGCGGGGCGATGTCGTCGAGATCCAGCCGGCCTACGAAGACATGGCCGTGCGGGTCGAGTATTTCGGCGACGAGATCGAGAAAATCACGCGGACCGACCCGCTCCGGGGCACGGCTCTCCAGCGCGCAGAACGGCTGGCCCTCTACCCCCGGACGTTCTACGCGACCCCGCGTGAAACGCTCGACCGGGCCGTCGAGACGATCAAAAAGGAGCTGGAGGAGCGGCTGGGGCAACTGGAGGCGGCGGGACGGCGGCTGGAGGCACAGCGCCTGCACCAACGCACGATGTTCGATCTGGAGATGATCAAGGAGCTCGGCTACTGCAACGGCATCGAGAACTATTCCCGGCACCTGTCGGGACGGCGGCCTGGAGACCCGCCACCGACGCTGATCGACTACTTTCCGAAGGACTTCCTGCTCGTCGTCGACGAGTCGCACGTGACACTGCCGCAGGTGCGGGGGATGTATCACGGCGACCGCTCGCGCAAGGAGGTCCTCGTCGAGTACGGTTTCCGGCTCCCCTCGGCGCTCGACAACCGGCCGCTGACCTACGAGGAGTTCCAGGCGCGTCTGAACCGTGTCATCTGCGTGAGCGCCACGCCCGGCCCGGAGGAACTGGCGAAGGCCGAAGGGGAGATCGTGGAGCAGGTCATTCGTCCCACGGGTCTTCTCGACCCGATCATCGAGGTGCGTCCCGTCCGGGGACAGGTGGACGACTTGCTCGGCGTCGTGCGGGAGGCCGCCGCCCGCGGAGAACGCGTGCTGGTCACGACGCTGACCAAGCGGATGGCGGAGGAGTTGACGAGCTATTTCTCCGAGGTCGGTGTGCGCTGCCGGTACCTCCACTCCGACATCGAGACGCTCGAACGCGTCGTGATCCTGACCGACTTTCGGCGGGGCGTCTTCGATTGTCTGATCGGCATCAACCTGCTGCGCGAGGGGTTGGACCTTCCCGAGGTCGCAGTTGTCGCGATCCTGGACGCGGACAAGGAAGGGTTCCTGCGCAGCGAGACCTCGCTCATCCAGACGGCAGGGCGGGCGGCACGCAACGTGCGCGGGCGAGTTCTCTTTTACGCCGACATCGTGACCGACTCCATGCGCCGGGCGATCGAGGAGACCTCCCGCCGGCGAGCGACCCAGGAAGTATACAACCGGGAGCATGGCATCGAGCCCGCCTCCATCGTCAAGGAGGTCAATTCGCCGCTCGTGAGGATGTGGAGCCTCGACTATCACGATCGCCTGATCTCGACGCCGCGTCCCGATCTTCCCGACGCAGAGTCGCTTCGCACGCGAATTGGAGATCTGGAGAAGGCAATGCGTGCCGCCGCCAAACAACTCGACTTCGAGCGCGCCGTGCAACTGCGAGACGAACTGCGCGGCCTCCGCGAGTTGCAGATCTTCCGTTGATAAGGACGTAGGACTTAGGACGAAGGACGTAGGGGTGCTTCCGCTACCACCTTCCACCCACGTCCTACGTCCTCTTAGGTTTTAGAACCAGTGGCAGGCGCGCGAGAAACCAACCAGAAGCAAAAGCGTCACCAAAATCGCCGCGACCCAGACCGCTGTCCGATGCCGGACCGGGAGCGGCTGGCGGGAGTAGAAGCCCGTCTGCCACCTCTCGATCTGTCGGCCACACTTGGGGCAGACCGTGTCGAGAGGCTGCACGGGCGCGTAGCAGTACGGGCATTCCTTCATGACGGCTCGAGCGGGGATCATATC
>JBOGJN010000292.1:0-2657 GCA_050745445.1 Thermoanaerobaculia bacterium | reverse complement strand
GCGTGGATCGCCTTGCGTTGACTCGGCGAATCGCTTGTGAAAAAGTTCACAACCTCGATGGCGGACACGTTTGTCCCGATCCTCCTGCTCATGGTCGTGGCGGCGGGATTGGCGGCCACGATGCTGCTCCTGAACGCGCTGTGGGGGCCGAAGCTGAAGACCCGCAGCAAGCTCGACACCTACGAGAGCGGCGTGCCCTTGATCGATGCCTCACACAAACGCCTTTCGATTCAGTTCTTCGTGGTCGCGATGGTCTTCATCCTGTTCGACGTCGAGATCGCGTTCCTTTACCCCTGGGCGGTCGTGTTTCGCGAGGCGCCGGCCCCGCTCCTGGCCGAGATGTTCGTCTTCCTCGTCTTCCTGGCCGTCGGGTACGCCTACATCTGGAAGAAAGGCGCCTTCGACTGGTGAGCAGCCTCCGGTACCACATCGAGGAGGCGGGAGAGCCGCGCGTCTTCCCGCCCGAGGCCCGGGCACGGATCGAGAAGATCCTGGCCCGGTATCCGACCAGGCAGGCAGCCCTTCTGCCGGTGCTCTGGGTGGCTCAGGAAACGTGGGGTTGGATCTCGAAGGAAGCGGCCGAAGAGGTCGCGCGCCTGCTCGAGCTTTCCCCCGCGCACGTGGACGGCGTGCTGACCTTCTACACCATGTACAACCTGACACCTGTGGGCCGGCACTTGCTCCAGTTCTGCACTTCCATCTCCTGCCACCTGGCCGGGGCCGCAGGCCTGCTCCGACACTGCCAGAAGAGGCTCGGCGTCGGATTGAATGAGACGACGGCAGACGGAAAATTCACGCTGACCGAGGTCGAGTGCCTGGCGGGCTGCGACCGCGCTCCCTCGATGATGATCAACGACGCCTACCACGAACCGATGGACGCGGGGACGCTCGACGCGCTTCTGGACAGGCTTTCGGCGGAAGCTTGATGGCCAGCGGCGAACGAGTCCTCCTCGCGCGCGTCGGAAAGCGGCACTCCCGGACGATCGAGACCTACCTCGCCGACGGCGGCTATGCGGCCGTCCGGAAGGTTCTGACGGGCGGCTGGACGCCGGAGCGGCTGACCGAAGAGGTCAAGAAGTCGGGTCTGCGCGGCCGCGGCGGCGCGGGCTTCCCCTGCGGCGTCAAGTGGGGCTTCGTCCCGAAGGACACGAAGGGCAAGCCCGTCTACCTTCTCTGCAACGCCGACGAGTCAGAGCCCGGGACCTTCAAGGACCGGCTCCTGATGGAGGAGGATCCGCACCAGGTCATCGAGGGGATGATCCTCTCGGCCTATGCCCTGAAGTGCCGGACCGCGTACATCTACATCCGCGGCGAGTTCACCCTGGGCGCGCGAGTCCTGGAGAGCGCGCTCGCGGAAGCGTACGGGAAAGGCTTCCTCGGCGAAAACATCCTGGACTCCGGTTACTCGCTCGAAATCTTCGTTCACCGGGGCGCCGGCGCCTACATCTGTGGAGAGGAGACGGGTCTGATCGAGAGCCTCGAAGGCAAACGCGGGCAGCCCCGCATCAAGCCGCCGTTCCCCGCCGTCTCCGGTGTCTTCGGCTGCCCCACGATCGTCAACAACGTCGAGACGCTCGCCTGCGTCGTGCATATCGTCAACCGCGGCGCCGACTGGTTTGCCAGGATCGGGCGCAACGACAAAAACACCGGCCCCAAGCTCTACTGTCTCTCGGGTCACGTCAACCGCCCGGGCGTTTACGAGGCGCCGATGGGTCTGCCCATGAAGGAGCTCTTGTTCGGGCAGGACTACGGCCAGGGGATGCGTGACGGCCGCAAGGTCAAGGCGGTCATCCCCGGAGGCGCCTCGGCCGCCATGCTCACGGCGCAAGAGATCGAGGACTGTCCGCTCGACTTCGACGGCCTGGCCGCCAAGGGCTCCATGCTCGGCTCCGCCGCCATCATCGTCATGAACGAGGACACCTGCATCGTCAACGCGGCCGAGAACCTGTCGAAATTCTTTGCGCACGAGTCCTGCGGCCAGTGCACGCCGTGCCGCGAGGGAACCCCGTGGCTCTACAGGGTCCTGGCGCGGATCGAGGCCGGGGAGGGCCGGTTCGAGGACATCGAGTTGCTCGAACGGATCTCCAACCAGATGGCCAACGGCATGACGATCTGCGTGTTCGCGGACGCGGCGATTGCGCCCGTCCTCTCCTCGGTCGGCAAGTTCCGCGACGAGTACCGCTACCATGTCGAGCAGAAACGCTGCCTGGTGGGTCCCGGCGCCTCGGTCTTCCCGGTCCTCGACCCTCGAGGCTCGACGCTCGACTCTGGACTCCCCACCCGATGAGCTCCGCGCCGAAACCCTCGCCCGCGGGCTCATCACCCGAGAAGAGCACATACACCATCCTCTTCGACGGCAACCCGATCGAGGTCCCCCGAGACATCAATCTGATCGAAGCCGCCAAGTTGGCCGGCATCGAGATCCCCCATTTCTGCTTCCACCCGCGGCTCTCCGTGGTCGGCCAATGCCGCATGTGTCTGGTCGAGATCGAGGGCAACCCGAAGATCCAGGCCGCCTGTACGACGCCGCTTCGAGACGGCCTCTCGGTCAAGACGAAGACCGGGAAGGTCGTGGCCTCGCGCGCGGCCAACATGGAGTTCCTGCTGATCAACCACCCCCTGGACTGCCCCATCTGCGACCAGGCCGGCGAATGCAA
>JBOGJN010000291.1:0-1369 GCA_050745445.1 Thermoanaerobaculia bacterium | reverse complement strand
AGATGGCGAAGAAACGCCACGATCTTCCAGATCTCGTCCGGCTTGTGTGTGGGGCCGAAAGCGGGCATCCCCGTCGTGCGCAGGCCGTTCGATACGATCCAGAAGAGCTCTCCGTCCGGCCTCTCCTGAACCCGCGGCAGCGTCAGGTCGGGCGCCGCGGGATTCAACCCCTCGCCGAACTCCGACACGTTCACGCCCGGCGCGCCGTGGCAGTCTACGCAGTTCTCCCGGTAATGGGTGAGACCCGCCCGCAGGACCTCCGGCGTCCTGGAGAAAGGGTTCATCGCGACCGGGGCCCGCCGGTGAACGGATTGGTTCAGCGCAAATGTCGCGATATTCGTCTCCAGTTTCGCCGGCGGCACGGAGGCCGCCACGTTGTAAACGCCGCTCCAGACGAACACCGCCAATCCGATCGCGATCAGCAGCCAGCCAAAGAGAATCCCGACCAACACTTTCATTCTTGTCCCTCCGTCTTTCGCGCCCTACGCATGACCTCGGTTGGAGGAATGGCACGTCATCTCCGCGCCCCACTCGACCTGAATCGTGGCGTGGTCCACCCCCGCCTCCTCGGCCAGCAGACTCTGGACCGCCGTCAGCACCTGTCCTCGGGGACTCTGCCCGGAGGCCCGAACATGGACGCTCGCCGAGTGCAGACCCGAAGTCAGCGTCCAGCAGTGCAGGTCGTGCAGCGCCTCGACACCCGGCACCTCCAGAATCCGCCGCCGCAGTGCGGAGACGTCGATCTCCCTCGGCGTGCCTTCGAGCAGGATGTGGGAGGACTGCTTCAAGAGCGACACACTGCGCGGCAAGATGAACAACCCGACGGCCGCCGAGACGGCTGCGTCGAGCCACAGCCAGCCGGTCCTCGGGATCGCCACGGCGGCCGCGACCACCGCCAGCGAGCCCAGAAGGTCGGTCAACACCTCCATAGAGGCCGCGCGCATATTGAGGTTTCCCGATCCGCCTCCGGAAAGGAGGCGCATCGAGACTACATTGGCGGCCAAACCGAAGACCGCGACCCAGAACATCAGACCCGTCTGGATGGGAATCGGCGCGCGAATGCGCACCACGGCCTGAAACAGGATGAAGATCGCGATGACCAGCAGGATCTGCGCGTTGACGAATGCCGCAAGAATCTCCGCGCGGTAAAGGCCGAAGCTATGTCGGCCGGTCGGGGCGCGCTGCGCCAGGCTCATGGCCGCGTAGGCCATTGTGAGCGCCGCGATGTCCGCGAAGAGATGCGCCGCGTCGGCGAAAAGGGCGAGGCTGCGAGAAAGAAAGCCCCCGGCCACCTCCCCGCACAGAACCGCTGCCGTCAGCCCGAGCGCGGCGCGCAGCCGGCTTCGCCCAAGCTCGCGCTCCATGGAGG
>JBOGJN010000290.1:0-1153 GCA_050745445.1 Thermoanaerobaculia bacterium | reverse complement strand
TGCGGCTCTGCCCCGGACTCGTCATCGTGCCGCCGGATTTTGCGCGATACAAGGCCGTTTCGGATCAGGTCTTTTCGATTTTTCGCAGCGTCACGCCTCTGGTCGAGCCGCTGTCGCTCGACGAGGCGTATCTGGATGTCACCGAGAACGCGCTTGGTTTCTCACTCGGTGTGGAAGTGGCGCGGCACATCAAGGCGCGTGTCCTGGAAGAGACGAAGCTCACCGCCTCCGCCGGTGTCGCGCCCAACAAGTTCCTGTCCAAGATCGCCTCCGGGTGGAAGAAGCCCGACGGCCTGACGGTGATCTCCCCGGACCGCGTGGAGCGTTTTCTGCAAAGGCTTCCCGTGGACGCGCTCTGGGGTGTGGGCCCGGTGACTGCCCGGAAGCTTCGCGCGGCCGGGATCGAGAGGCTCGTGGACGTGCGAAGGGCCGACCCCGAAGTCTTGAAGGGCGCCGTCGGCAGTTACGCCGAGGCGCTGCAGCAACTCGCCTTCGGTGTCGATGAGAGACCGGTCAACCCGAGCCGCGAGAGAAAGTCGATCGGCTGCGAGGAGACGTACGCCGAGGACCTGCGTGATCTCGAGACGATCCGACGCGAGGTCGAGTCCCTGGCGCGCCACGCCGCGGAGATCCTCGAGCGCAAGAGGCTTTTTGCCCGGACGGTGACATTGAAACTTCGCTATGCGACTTTCGAGACGATCACCCGCAGCGAAACGCGTCTTCCCGCCACGCACGCGGCCGGGGAGCTCGCCCGGCGGGCCGTGGCCCTCCTGGAGAAGACAGAGGCCGGGCGCCGTCCCGTGCGCCTGCTCGGCGTCTCGATGCACGGACTCTCGGACTCCGCCGATCGCCCCACGGCGAGGCAGCCCCGGCCCGGGCAGCTGCCGCTCCCCGTCTTGTGAGCCGCGTTCCTTCTTTTTCTCCCTCCTCTCGGTCAGAATCCGCGACAGCACATCGCACCGAGAAGGAGGCCACCGTGGCAAGGATCAACTGGGGGCCGCGTCATTCTCGGCGGAATCGCGGCCGGCGTCGTAGTCAACTTCTGCAAAGGGATCTTCGGGTTTCTGATGAAGTCCGAGTTCGAAGCGGCCGTCAAGAACATGCCGCAGAGCGGCGCCGTCATGGCGGCCCATCACGATGGCGCTTCTGCCGC
>JBOGJN010000289.1:0-1686 GCA_050745445.1 Thermoanaerobaculia bacterium | reverse complement strand
GTGTAGCCACTGGATTCGAGCACCCTTTGGGCGAGCGTCCGGAGTGCCTGCTCATCCTCGACGAGGAGGATGGTCTCCGAGCCGAGAACAGGCGCGGAGAGAGCGGGACGGGTTTCCGGTTTCTCTTCGGCTGCCTCGACCCGCGGCAGATAGACGTGGAACGTGGTTCCCTTCCCGACCGCGCTTTGGACCCAGATATCTCCGCCGCTTTGCTTGACGATCCCATAGACGGTGGCGAGTCCCAGTCCCGTTCCCTTGCCACGTTCCTTGGTCGTGTAGAACGGCTCGAAGATGTGGCGTTGCGTCTCGGGGTCCATCCCGAAGCCGCTGTCGGTCACCGACAGCGCAACGTACGGACCCGGCCTGGCCTTGAGGTACGCGCTCGGGTAGGGCTCGTAGAATTCGATGTTCTTTGTCTCGATCGCGAGCCGGCCTCCGTGCGGCATCGCGTCGCGGGCGTTGACGGCGAGATTCACGAGAACCTGCTCGATCTGCCCGGCATCGGCCCGGACGCGCCCCGGCCCCGCATCGAGCATCGTGACAAACTCGATGTTTTCGCCGATCAGGCGGCGGAGCATCTTGCTCGCGTCCGACACCGCGGCGTTGAGATCGAGAACTCGCGGCTCGATGATCTGCTTCCGGCTAAACGCGAGCAGTTGCCGCGTCAGCGCGGCCGCGTGCTCCCCCGCCTTCTTGATTTCCGCGATGTCCTGACGCAGAGAACTGTCTTCGAGCTGTCCGAGCACGATGTCGCTGTATCCCAGGATGGCCGTGAGGAGGTTGTTGAAGTCGTGGGCAATCCCTCCGGCCAGGCGCCCAACGGCCTCCATCTTCTGGGAGTGGACAAGCTGTTCCTCCAGGCGCCGGCGCTCCGAAATGTCCCGGGCGATGCCCGCGGTTCCCGATGCCTGCCCGCCGGCGCCGGAGATCGGGCTCTTGATGGTTTCGAAGACGGTCCTGGAGCCACCCTCCCCCACCAGAGGTTCGGCGATCTGGAGACTCCGGCCGCTCTCCATGACGCTTCGATCCTCCGCGCGAATCCGCTCGGCGAGCTCGGCGGGCATGAAGTCGAAATCCGTTTTCCCGATGATCTCCTCGCGGGAACGATTCAAGAAACGCGCGAAAGCCTCGTTGACGACGGTGAACCGGCCCTGCTCGTCCTTCATCCAGACGAGGTCCGAGACATTGTGCAGCAACGCCTCGAGCCGGTTGACCGAGATGCGAAGAGCCCGTTCGGCCCACCGCCACTGCACGTCGTGCGCGATCCCTCGCACGGCCCAGCCGAAAGGCTCTTCACGGCGCCAGAAGCTGTCATACTGCAGGATCCGCTCTTCGCCTGCGCGGGTCATGACACGAAGGAACCCCTCGGCATGGCCGTCCCTGGCAACCCTCTCCAGGTAGGAACCGAACTCCTTCTGCGCCTCGGGGGCCAGGAAGTCGGCGAGCTTGCGGCCAATGACTTCCTCTTTCGCGTGGCCCGTTAGCCGCAGCAGGGCCATGTTCGCGCTCAAGAGGGTGCCTTCCCGGTCGTGCGTGTAGATCAGGTCGTCGCTGTTTTGGACGAGCTCCTCGTAGCGCTCTTCGGCAAGGCGCAGATCCTCCTCGGCCCGCTTGCGGCGGGTCTTTTCCCTCTCGAGCCGCCGATCCGCCTTATCCAAGCCGCTAGGCGCTCAGACCGCTCAGGCT
>JBOGJN010000288.1:0-1089 GCA_050745445.1 Thermoanaerobaculia bacterium | reverse complement strand
TCCCTTCGAAGTGGTGCTTCCACGGGGTCTGCCGGTGAGTGGCGTCGTCCTGGCCGATCAGGTCAAGAGCCTGGATTGGCGCGCGCGAGAAGTGGAGTTTGCAGCGCGGCTGTCAGGTGACACGAGCGCAGAAGTCCTCGGCAAGCTCGCGGCCCTGTTGGAGGGTTAGCTCCTGGCGGGGCCGGCTAGGATCGCGTTGCGGAGGCGCGACGAGGGAAAGCCGTGACACAGCATTCCATTCTCTGGCGCAGACTGGATCGGCCTGGCCACGAGGCCGGACGACTATTCTTGCAGAACGACCGCTGGCATTTGGCCGGGACCGCCGTCTTTGACCATGCGCAGAAGCCCTGCCGGCTGGACTACCTCGTTGTGTGTAATTCGGTCTGGGAAACCTTGTCCGGAAGAGTCACGGGTTGGATCGGCGATGAGACGGTCGAGATCGAGCTCTCGGTTGATTCCGCCCGGCGGTGGCGGCTCAACGGCACGGAGTGCACTTCGGTGGAGGGCTCGATCGACCTCGACCTCAACTTCAGCCCCTCCACGAACGTCCTCCCGATCCGGAGGCTCGAGCTGCCCGTTGGAAAAGAGGCTGCGGTGCGAGCGGCCTGGCTTCGCTTCCCGAGCTTCAGGCTCGAGCCGCTCGAACAGCTTTACCGCCGCGTGGATGCCGCGACTTACCGGTATGAGAGTGCGGGCGGCAAGTTCGTCGCCGATCTCGAGGTGAATGCCGCAGGCCTCGTCACCAGTTATCCAAACTTCTGGCGAGCCGAGCCGGAGAGCTAGGGAGCCTCGCGAAAGAAGGTAACGGCTGTTCGAGCCGCCCCGTCGCGTCGGGCTCCCCGCGGGGACACGCGACGGCCACAGCGTTCCGAGAGGGAAACCATCCATGGCCGCCGCTCTGCGAAACCGCTGCAAGGGAAAGCATCGCACCTGCGTCCTACGGCTGTCGCAGACCAACCCGGTTTCGAAGGTCCCCGCGGGGAACCCGCCGCGTCGGGGCTATCGGTTCCGCCCTATCGCCACGCTGTGAGCCCCGGCGACGGGACGGCCTCCCGCGGGCGGCGATGAGCGAGGAGCAAGAAACAGAGA
>JBOGJN010000287.1:0-15216 GCA_050745445.1 Thermoanaerobaculia bacterium | reverse complement strand
GAGATCTTGTGGTGCTCGATCTTCTTGTAGAGGTTCGACCGGGGCGTGGCGATGACCTCGGCCGTGCGGCTGATGTTCCAGCCGTTCTCGCGGAGCTTGGTCACCAGAAACTCCCGCTCGGCATACTCCTTGAACTCCGAGAGCGTGGCGAGCTGCAATCCCCGCTGCGAGATCTCGCCTGCAGAAAGGCGAACCTCCGGCGGGAGATTGTCCGCCCCGATCGTATCCGCGTCCGTCATGATCAGGACGCGCTCGATGAGGTTCTTGAGCTCCCGCACGTTGCCAGGCCAGGAACGGGCCTTGAGGACCGCGAGCACGCCCGGCGCAAGACGCCGGGGCCGCCGGTTGTCCCGCTGCGAGAACAGCCGCGTGAAGTGCTCGACCAACTCGGGAATGTCCTCGGTCCGTTCGCGCAACGCGGGAGTGCGCAGGGGAATCACGTTCAGGCGAAAGTAGAGGTCTTCGCGAAAGCGCCCCTCCCGGATCCATCCGCCGAGATCGCGGTTTGTCGCCGCAATGACTCGCACGTTCA
Source organism: Thermoanaerobaculia bacterium (assembly GCA_050745445.1). Taxonomy (GTDB): domain Bacteria; phylum Acidobacteriota; class Thermoanaerobaculia; order UBA5066; family Gp7-AA6; genus JBOGJN01. The sequence goes on along the minus strand of JBOGJN010000287.1, from coordinate 14,684 downwards.
CCCGCCGCACGCGCGCCGCACCCACGGGCTCCACCTCACCGGCTTCCAGGACTCGCAACACCTTGGCCTGAGCGCGAGCGGACATGTCGCCGACCTCGTCTAAGAAGATCGTCCCCCCGTCGGCCTCGACGAACTTCCCGGTCTGCTTGCGCACCGCGCCGGTGAAGGAGCCTTTCTCGTGTCCGAACAGCTCCGACTCGATCAGCTCCTCGGGAATCGCGGCGCAGTTGACCTGGACGAACGGGCCGCTGGCCACACGCGACGCCTTGTGAATCTCCCGCGCGACGAGCTCCTTGCCCGTGCCGCTCTCTCCGGTGATCAGGACCGTCGCCGAAGTCGGCGCGGCACGCGCCACCTCCTCGCGCAGGCGCTGCATCGGGGCACTTCGCCCCACGAGAACCGACTCCTCCTCGAGCCTCCGGCGTAGCCGCTCGTTCTCGGCGGCCAGCGAACCGCGCGCCAGGGCATTGCGGATCGAGACGAGAATCCGCTCGCGTTGCGGAGGCTTCTCCAGGAAATCGACCGCCCCGCGGCGTGTCGCCTCCACCGCCGTGGCGATGTCGCCGTGGCCGGAGATCATGAGAACGGGAGGGGGCCCCTCGCGCGCGACGATCCGATCCAGGACCTCGAACCCATCCAGACCCGGCATCTTGATGTCCAGGAGCACGGCGTCCGCGCGGTTCCCGTCGAGACTCTCGAGCGCGCTCTTGCCGTCGGGCGCGGTCGCGACTTCGTAGCCTTCGTACTCGAGGATCATCCGCAGGGCGTCCCGGATCCCCGCGTCGTCGTCCACCACCAGGATCTTGAGCGCCATCTTCTGTCCTCTGGGCTCAGAGTCTACGGTCACTTCTCTGCGGCAATCCACCGAAAGAAACGCGCCCGCCAGTGGCGGGCGCGCCCCGAAAGCCACAGCAAGCCGTTGGTCTCTAGTCCTCGATCTTCACCAGAGCGAAGAAGGAGACCTTCGCCTGCGGCCGCGTGACATAGAGCTTCAGGTATTCCCCCTTCGGCGTGGCCCGGACGATCTTCCCGAACTCGTCCACCCTCGAGACGGCGCGACCGTTGACCTGGGTGATCACGTCACCTTCGCGCAGCTGCGCGTCGGCCGCCGGCGAGACTTCCTTGACTTGGGTGACCAAGAGCCCCTCGAGGCCGGGGTCGAGCGACATCATCCTCCTCAACTGAGGCGTCAGCTCTTGAACTTGAAGGCCAAGCTTGCCATGGGGCTCCTCCGAACCGCCCCCGCCCTTCTCGTCCTCCGAGGAGCCGGCCGCCCCGCGTTCCGCCAGCGAAGCCGTGAGGTTCATCTCTTTCCCATCGCGCAGCACGGCGAGCTTGACCTTGCTCCCCGGGGCCTTGCTCGACACGTAGCCAATCAGGTCGCGCGTGTCCTTGACCGGCACGCCATCCACCCGCACGACCGTGTCGCCGGGTTTGACACCCGCCTTGTCCGCCGGTTCTCCCGGAAGCACCTGCTCGACAAAGGCGCCCTCGGCCGTCTTTAGCTTGAAGGCCGCGGCCGTGTCGCTGTCCACGTTGCGGATGTTGATTCCCAGATAGCCGCGCACGACCTTGCCCTTCTCGCGCAGCTGCGGAAGGATGCTCTTCAACGTGTTCACCGGCACGGCGAAGCCGATGTTCTGCGCGGGGCGGAACATGGCGGTGTTGATGCCGATGACTTCCCCGTTGACGTTGATCAGCGGACCTCCCGAGTTCCCGAAGTTGATCGCGGCGTCGGTCTGGATGAAGTTCTCAAACGAGCGCGTTGCGGCGTCCGCGGTCAAACCCGAGCGGTCCTTGGCGGAGACAACCCCGACCGTCACCGTCTTGTCAAAGTTCAAGGGATCACCGATCGCCATGACCCACTCGCCGACCCGGAGCTTGTCCGAGTCGCCCAGCGGCAGAGGCGTCAAGCGCTGCTTGGCGTCGATCTTGACGAGAGCCAGGTCGGTCGCCTGGTCCTTGCCGACCAGCCTGGCCGTGTAGCGGTCCTTGCCGAGGCGAACCTCCACCTTGTCGGCGTTTTCGATGACGTGGTAGTTCGTGACGACGTAGCCGTCCTCCGAGATCACGAAGCCGGTGCCGCCCTGAATCTCCTTGTGCTCCTCGTTGTCCCGGGGTGAATTCCGGCGCGGGCCGAAGAAGAACTCGAAGGGGTCCCCTTCGCCGCCGAACGGGCTCGAGTGGAAGCGGCTCGAAGATCCCTTGACGATATCCGTCGACGTGATCGACACGATCGACGGCATGGCCTCCTCGGCGATATCCGCGAAGGACGGAACCAGCACCGAGCTCGATGTGCGCGCCCGGGCCGGGCTGTCCCGCCCCGCCTCCGAATGGGGCGTGATGTTGACCGAGCCCGCCACGATCATCCCGAAGAGGACGGCGGCGGCGATCAAGCCAGAAAACGAGAGGGCCCGCTTTGTGGACGTCTGCATGGGATTTGTACTCTCCTCTGGCCTCGGCGCTGCCGGCCAAGGCTCAACGGGGCAACGTTTCGCTTCCCCGGCTCATTCCTTCACATTCGCCGCAACTGCGAATCTCTCGCGTTCGACCAGGATGCAGCGGTCCATGGCCACGGGAATCCCCGCCTCCTCGAGGCTCTCGGCCGCCTCCCCGTCCACGACCCCCTCCTGCATGAAGAAGAAACCGGCTCCCCGCGCGATCGCCTCTCGCGCCACCTGGCCGACCTCTTCGGAACGGCGGAAGACATCCACGATGTCGATCCGGATCTCCGGCGGAATCTCCGAAAGCGAGCGGTAGCAGCTCTGCCCCAGGATCTTCCCGTGGAAGGGGTTAACCGGGATGACGCGGTAGCCGCTCTCGAGCAGGTAGCGCGCGATCGCATGGGACGGGCGCGACGGATCGGGCGAGCAGCCCACCACGGCCACGGTCCTGGCGGTCTCCAGGGCTCGGCGGATCTCGCTCGCGTCGTTCAATCGGGTCCCTCGGACGTCCTAACCTCCGAGGGACGATAATTGTAGAAGAAGGTCACGGTCACGTGTTCGCCTTCCTTGTTGGGGAAGAGCCCGAGGAGATCCTTCGGGAGCGGTCGAAACGGATCCGAGGTCAGGATGGCCTGTTTGGCCGCATTCGTGTACGCCGGGTTTGCCGACGGCTTGAGGACTTCTACGTCCGACACATGCCCATCTTTATGGATGTAGAACCGAATCGTGGTCTTGCCCTTGAACCAGGCATCCCGCGGCACGTCCCAGTGGAGCTTGATGCGGCGGATCATGGCTTCGGCGTACTCTCCCCAGGGGTACCAGGTGGTCTCGAAAGAGACTGGACCCGTGTCGACGAGCCCTCCCTCCGGGTTTGCGAACCCGGCTCCCGCTTCGCCCTGGACCGTCGCCTTGGCCGCCTCCTCGACGGCGCTGTCGAGACCCGAGAGCTGGCCGCGGCGGGTCGAGTTCGGCCCCGGCGGCAGGATCCGGAAAGCCTCGGGGCCTCCCTGCGCCCGCTCCCCGGGAGCCGTCGCCGCCTGCTTTTCTCCCGCCTCACCGAGAGCCGGCCGGGACGGCTGGACCGCCTTTCTGCCCCCTGGCTCGAGACCCTGAATTCCGGGCCGCTCGGGGATGAAGGGAGTCTCCGAATGCTGCCGACCGGTCTGCCCTCCGCCGGCGCGGCGGGTCTTGTCCGACAAGGGCGATGGCCTGGGGTTCTGGCGCGCCGGTCCCGGCGACTCGCGAAACTCCTTGGACCGGCGAAAGTCCTTGAAGATCACCGGGATCTTCTGCTCGGCGCTCTCTTCGGGCGGCACGAGCGCGGCGAGCAGCCCCTTGCCAGCGTCGGGCACGACCGAGAGCGGCGTGGAAAGCAGGAACACGAGCAGCAGAATGTGCGCCGCAAGAGAGAAGAGAACCGCCCGCTCGACGGGGAACGCGCCGCGAGGCTTGTGCTGAACGTCGCTCTCGAACTCCGGAACCTCGATCTGCCCGGGCGGGGCCTCCCGAGGAGGCCGCGTTGTGGTCGGGGCAGGGAACAGGTCAGCCTGGAGCCTCTCCATTGCGAACGGTCGGCTCGCCGGCTGGCCGCCCGGCCGGCGCGTGGCCGGTGCGAGAGGCGGCGCCAGAGTCCGGATTCCTCCCAGGCCGAGAATCGACGCATTCGGCGGCTCACTGTCCGAGCCCGGTTCGATACCGGAGGAGGAAAGGCCAGCGAGGGCAACCCCCTCGAGACCGAGAAAGGATCGCGTCGGCGGCTCATCCTCCGGTCTCGGCAGGGTCCCGACCAGTGCAACTTCGGAAGCCCGCATCCCGGCCAGACCGAGGATCGAGGCATTCGGCGGCTCTTCGTCGGGCCGCGGCGTGATCAGAGCGGGCGGAAAAGTCGAGGGTCCGACCCTCTCGAGGCCGAGAATCGATCGGCTCGGCGGCTCGTCCTGATCGTCCTCATCGCGCTTGAACTCAAACACGCAGTTTTTCGCCTTGCGGACTACGTCCTGTCCCCCTAACACTCACGGGCAGCCGCCGATTTCGCTTGGGCCCGTCTTTCACCCCGGAAACCGATCAAAAGGGCCGTCTGAGCTGCCCGAAGCGCTTCCCGTGTGTTGCTTCGAGGCGCCCCCTTCTGATAAAAGACGTATGCTTCTGAGGCAGCGAAGGAAGCGGGCCGCGGCCCGCTTTTTTGTTCGATGAAGTTGAGTGAAAAGACGGCCGAGGCGATTCGGGCCATTGCGGCCGAGAAGGGATGCCGGTTGCTCGAGGTCGAGAGCGCGGGGGCTGGCCGGTTTTCGGCCCTGCGCGTCGCGCTCGAACGCCTAAACGGCGACGCGGTCACGCTGGAAGACTGCGAAGCGGTTTCACGGGAGGTCTCGGAGCTGCTCGACGCCTCCGACGAGATCCGCCACCGGTACACGCTGGAGGTCTCCTCGGCGGGTCTGGAGCGCAAGCTCTACGGCCTGGAGGACGCCCGCCGTTTCGTAGGCCGGGGCATCCGGGTCCAGACACAGTCCCCGGTCACTCCGCAGCCGCTCGGCGCGGCGCGGGGGAGCACGGGGCCGGCCCGAAATTTCGCCGGGAGGCTCGAGCGGGTCGAAGGCGATCGTCTGACCGTCGTTGATGAGTCGGATCGCAAAATTTATAATGTCTGTTTCGGCGATATTCGCGTCGCGAGGCTCATGTTTCCGTGGCCGCAGAAAGGCGTTTGAGGAGAGCGGTTCCCCGATGATCATCGATCCGTCGGTCATCCGACAGGTTTCGCGCGAGAAGGACATCGACCCCGAGAAGATGTTCGGCGCGCTGGAGGAGGCCATGTCCTCGGCCTCGCGGAAGTACTACCGCGACAAGGCCGTGGTCACCTCGATCGACCGCAAGACCGGGGAGATGACTGTCTACTCCCACCGAACGGTCGTCGAACAGCTCGACACGGAGTCGGAGGAACCGCCGCCTCAGGTCCTCATGGAGGAGGCTCAGGAGCTCGTGCGCACGCACGGCACCAAGGGTGAGATCCACATCCTGCGCCCGGGCCCCGAAGGCGAGGCCCCGACAGAGGTCTCGGAGGTCGCCCTGGGGGATGAGCTGCGGCAATACCGGGAGGCGGTGGGCCTGGGCCGCATCGCCGCGCAGGCAGCCAAGCAGGTCCTTTACCAGAAGGTGCGCGAGGCCGAACGCGACAACGTCTACAACGAGTACTTCCCGAAGGCCGGCGAGCTCATGAGCGGCACGGTCAAGCGCTTCGAGCGGGGCGACATGGTCGTGGATCTGGGCAAGACCGAAGCGATCGTCCCGCGCGACCAGCAGTCGCGTGCGGAACGTTACGGGCAGGGGGAGCGGATCCGCGCGATCCTCTACGAGGTCCACAAGAACCCAAAGGGGCCGCAGCTGGTGCTTTCCCGAACCGATCCCCGCCTCCTGATCCGTCTCTTCGAGATGGAGGTCCCGGAGATCTACGATGGCACCGTCGTGATCAAGGGAGCCGTGCGTCAGCCCGGAGAGCGCGCAAAGGTCGCGGTGCGATCGCGAGAGCGGGACGTGGACCCCGTCGGCGCCTGCGTGGGCATGCGCGGCAGCCGCGTGCAGTCGATCATGCGCGAGCTGCACGGAGAGAAAATCGACGTCATCCTTTATTCGGACGACCTGATCACGTTCGCCCAGAACGCGCTCGCCCCGGCCAAGATCACGAGGGTCTCGCCGATCCATCACGAAGACGGCGCGATAAGCCTCGACTGCGTCGTCGAGGACGACCAGCTTTCGCTCGCGATCGGGAAGAAGGGGCAGAACGTGCGTCTGGCCTCGGCGCTGATCGGCATGAAGATCGAGATCAAGGGAGAGAGCGAGGTCAAGGGCGAAGTGGCCGAGGCGCTGTCGCGAATGCTTCAGGCCTCGCTGCGTCGGCAGACGTCGGTCTCGGAAATCCCCGGGGTCGGCGAGAAGACCGCCGAGCGGCTGGCCGCCGCGGGCATCGGGACGCTGGGCGATCTGCTCGAGAAGACGGTCGAGGAGCTGACAGAGATCCCCGGCCTGGGAGAAAAGTCCGCCGAAAAGATTCTCGAGGCGGCGCGCGCCTTCGCGGAGGCGCCCGCCCCCGGGCAACCCGGTGAGGACGAGGAAGGCGCCGGGAACAACACCGCGGAGACCGCGGTGAGCGAGGCGCCCGAAGAAACCACGGTGACGGAGTAACGGGCCTCTATGGGAAGGATCCGAGTCGAGGAGCTGGCGGCCCAGATGGGCATCGGGAGCAAGGAAGTGCTCTTCCTGCTCCAGTCGATCGGCGTGGACGTGAAGTCCGCGCAGGCGGCGCTCGATGAGTCCACCGTTCTGGCCATCCTGCAGGGAAAGACGCATGCCCCCAAGCAGCTGATCGTCAGAGACACAGAATCCAAGGCGCTGCGCCCCCAGAAGAGCGCCCTGTCGCGAATCAAGATCATCGAGAAGACTCCCGTCAAACCGGCGGCCGAACAGCCGGACGCGGCTCCGCGCGCGGCCGATCCCAAGACCAAGGCCGAGCCCGCGCGCACCGCTGTCGTGCCCGTCGAGCCCGAGCCCGAAGCGGCCAAGTCCGCGCCGCGCAAAATCGCGCTGCCGCCCCGCGCCGTTTCTGGCGCCCGTCTGGCGGCGCCCGCTGCCGCCGGCGTTACGCGCAGCGCAAGGCCGGCGATGGGGACGGCCCGGCCCCCCGCACTGCGCCCCAGCGTTGGCGCCCCCTCGCGTGCGCCCGGCCCATCCGTGTATCGCCCGGCGCCGGGAGGTCCGGGCGCGAGGGCGCAGGCGGACCCGGCGCGCGCCGGCTCCCCCGCCGGTCGCCCCGGCGCAGTCCCGTCTCGCGCGGAAACGCCGTCCGGTTCCGAACGAGGGGCGGCCAAGCGCAAGAAAGACGAAAAGGAAGAGGCCAAGAAGACGGCCAAGAAGGGCGGAGCCAAGCCCAAGATCACCGTGGCCGACGAAGTGGACCTGCGGGAGTTCGTGGGCGCCTACGAGGAAGACACCTATTCGGACATCACGCTCCCGTTGATCGAGAAGGGCCCCGAGGCGGAGGAGGCGGCGCAGGCCCGGCCGATCTCAAAGTCCGCGCTGAGGCGTGCCGCGAAAGCGACGCGGGCGCACGATTCGGGCAAACTGCTGGAGTTCAAGAAGCCGCTCCCGACCGGACCCGTCTTCCTCTCCGAGGGCGTGACGGTCAAGGAGCTGTCGGAAAAGCTGGGCGTCCTGGCCAAGGAGATCGTTCGCCTCCTGATCCAGAGAGGGATCTTCGCAACCCTCAACCAGACGCTCGACGCCGCGACCGCCATCCAGATCGCCAAAGAAGTGGGGGTCGAGGCCGCCGTGGTCTCCTTCGAGGAAGAGCTCGAGCTCTCTCGCTCCGTTCAGGAGGGCGAAAAGGGAGAGGCTTCCGCCGCGGCGCGTCTGCCGCGGGCGCCTGTGGTGACCGTGATGGGCCACGTCGATCACGGCAAGACATCCCTGCTCGACGCGATCCGGCAGACGAAGGTCGCTCAAGGAGAAGCGGGGGGCATCACGCAACACATCGGCGCCTACCACGTCGAGGCGCGCGGGAAACCGATCGTCTTTCTGGACACCCCCGGCCACGAGGCGTTTACGTCGATGCGCGCCCGCGGCGCAAAGGCCACCGACATCGTGGTCCTCGTGGTGGCGGCGGACGACGGTGTGATGCCCCAGACCATCGAGGCCATCGACCACGCGCGCGCCGCCAAGGTGCCGATCGTTGTCGCGATCAACAAGATCGACAAGCCCAATATCAACGTGGACCGGGTCAAGAAGGAGCTGGCGGATCACGGGGTCCTGCTCGAGTCCTGGGGCGGCGATGTGCCGTCCGCCGAGATTTCGGCGCTCAAGAAACAGGGGATCGACCACCTGCTCGAGCTGATCCTGATCGTGTCCGACATGCAGGAGTTGACGGCCCCGATCTCCGAAGACGCGCGCGGCGTCGTGCTGGAAGCGCGCCGCGAGGCGGGACGGGGCAACCTGGCCACGGTCCTGGTCCAGTCGGGGACCCTGCGCGTGGGCGACGTCTTCTTCGCGGGCGCGGTTTTTGGACGCGTCCGGTCCATGCAGGACGACCGGGGACGGAAGGTCACGGAGGCGCCACCGGCCACACCGGTGGAGGTCACCGGATTCGAGGATCTCCCGCAGGCGGGCGACACCTTCCAGGGCGTCGAAGACGAGGCGAAGGCCCGGTCGATCGCCTCCTTTCGCCAGTTGAAGGAGCGGGAGAAGGCCATGGCCGCCTCTTCCCGGCTCTCCCTCGACCAGCTCTTCAACAAGATCCAGGAGGGGCGCATCAAGGAGCTGCCGATCATTCTGAAGGCCGATGTCTCGGGCTCCGTCGAGGTGCTGTCCCAATCCCTGAAGAATCTTTCGAACGAAAGCGTCAAGATCTCGCTGCTCCACGCCGGCGTGGGCGCGATCAACGTCAACGACGTCCTGCTCGCCTCCGCCTCCGGTGCGATCATCGTGGGCTTCAACGTCCGGCCGGAAAAGAAAGCGGAGGTCGAGGCGGAGAAAAACGGAGTCGAGATCCGACTGCACACCGTGATCTACAACGTCACCGACGAGATCAAGGCCGCCATGGAGGGGTTGCTCGAGCCGACGTTGAAGGAGATCGCCAAGGGCCGCGCCGAGGTCCGCAACACCTTCAAGGTCCCCAGGGTCGGAATCGTGGCCGGGTGTTACGTGACGGAGGGCACGATCACGCGGGCGTCCCAGCTTCGCCTCCTGCGCGACAGCCGGGTCATCTACGAGGGGAAGGTGGGATCGCTCCGCCGCTTCAAGGACGACGTTTCCGAGGTCAAACAGGGCTTCGAGTGCGGCATCGGCCTCGACCGCTACCAGGACGTCAAGGTCGGAGACATTCTCGAGGCGTATCAGGTGGAGAAGGTCGCCGGGGTGATGAACGCCTGACGGGACGTTAAACGGGAAACGGGAAACGGGAATCGACGGGAGCTTCTTCGTTTCCCGTTTCTCGTTTTCCGTTTCTCGACTCCGATGGTGATCGCCTACGCCGTCTTCGACCTGCACCTGCCCGGCTGCCGCGGGCTCAAGGAGAAACGGATGATCGTTGCGAGCCTCAAGAAGAGAATCCGCAACGAGTTCGAGGTTTCCGCCGCCGAAGTCGGAGACCAAGATCTCTTGCAAAGATCGCAGCTCGGCGTTGCAATCGTGGGGTCGCAGCGCGCGCCGCTCGACGCCCTTCTGCAGAAGGTCCTAAACTTCGTGGAGAGCAACCTGGACGGTGAGCTTCTCGACTACCGAAACGAGTTCATCCATGTGTGACGAGACGGGAAACGGGAAACGGAAAACGGAAAACGATTGTGATATGGGCTTTCCGGCCTCGGCTCGTTTCCCGTTTCCCGTTTCCCGTTTCCCGTTTCCCGAAATGAAGAAGGAATCCCGCCGCAGCCAGAGGGTAGCCGATCTCGTGCGCGCCGAGATCTCCACCCTGCTCCTGATCGAGGCGCACGATCCGGACTTGAAGGGTGTGACCATCACCGAAGTGGAAATGCCGTCCGACCTGCAGTCGGCTCGTGTCTACTTCTCCGTCCTGGGCGATGAGCCGGACCGGGAGCGTGCGGCCCAGGGTCTGGCCCGCGCCTCGCGGTACCTGCGCCGGGAGGTCACGCGCCGCTGCGGCCTGCGCTACGCTCCGGAACTGCATTTTCTTGCCGACCGATCGCTGGAGCGGGGCGCGCGCGTCGAGGAGCTTCTCGCGAAGGTTCTCCCGCCGCGGGACGAAGAATCGTGACACCGAAGGACTCGCTCCAGCGCGGCTTTCTCTTCCTGATCGACAAACCGCCCGGGTGCACCTCTCACGACGTCGTCGAGCGCGTCCGAAAGGCGACCGCGTTCCCGCGGATCGGGCACAGCGGCACGCTCGACCCGATGGCCACGGGACTGCTGCTGCTCTGCGCGGGGGGAGCAGCCCGCCTTCAGGGTTTCTTTACCCGGATGGACAAGTCCTACGAGGGCGCGATCCGCCTGGGCCGCTCGACCACCACGTATGACCGCGAGGGAGAGACGGTGGGGCCCGAGCGCGACCCGAGCGGCATCGGCGCGGCCCAGATCGCGAAAGCCGCGGAGGCCTTTCGCGGCGAGTTCCTGCAGTCCCCTCCGCCATACTCCGCCAAGAAGGTGCAGGGACGAAAATTCTACGAGATGGCGCGGAAGGGAGAGAGCGTTCCGATTCTCGCCAAGAAGGTGCGTGTCTCGCAACTCGCGTTCGGAGCGGTGGACGAGGGCCGTCTCCCCTTCTCGATCTCCTGCTCTTCCGGGACCTACGTGCGCTCGATCGCGAGCGAGCTCGGCGAGAAACTCTCCTGCGGCGCGCACCTCGAGAGCCTGCGCCGCACACGGATCGGGCAGTTTCGCGTCGAGGACGCCGTTTCGCTCGACCGGTTCGAAGAGATGTCGGTCTCCGAGCGCCTGCGTCCACCGCACGCGGTCGCTCTGGCGCGAGTGGTCTTCCCTTTCGAACGAGTCCGGCTCGCGTCGCTCGAAGCCTGGAAGATCCGCAAGGGGCAATCGATCCCGGCCCGTGGCGTCGGCGCGAAACAGGGGGAGTGGGTCGCGCTCGTGGGACCCTCCGACGAAATGCTGGCCCTGGCTCAAGTGACGCCGGTCGGATCGGGAGGCATCAACCTCATCCGTCCGAGGATCGTGCTGGAAGGATAGTCGAGAGTCGAGAGTCGAGAGTCGAGAGTGAAGAAGCCCGGTGATCAAGCGTTTTTGGTTCGCCCTCTCTCCGAACTCTTGACCCTGGACCCTCGACTCTCGACTGTCTTCCGTGGTAGGCTGGCAGTTTATAAAAAAGTGAGTCGACAGAAGCATTTGGAGGATCAGTGAACGTTAGCGACCATGAGACGCAGAAGCCGAACATCGTCGGGCAATACCGGCTCCACGACACGGATACCGGTTCGCCCGAGGTGCAGGTGGCGCTTCTGACCAACCGCATCACGTATCTGACGGACCATTTCCAGAGTCACGTCAAGGATCACCATTCCCGGCGCGGCTTGCTGAAGCTCGTCTCCCGGCGGCGTCGACTGCTCGACTTCCTGAAAGGGGAGAGCGCCGAACGCTACCACCGGCTGATCGACCGACTCGGTCTGCGCAAGTAACCCGGCGGCGGACAGGGCGATCGAGAAGCCGCGGTACCCGCCGGGCCCGGTTTCGGCATTCGCTCTCCTCACCGCCCCCGACAGAGGAAAAACCATGGCACACCATCAAGTCTCCGTACCCCTCGGGGCGCTCCCTCTCGAGATCCAGATCGGAAAGCTCGCCAAACAGGCCGACGGCGCGGCGGTGGTCCGTTGCGGAGACACCGTCGTCCTGGCAACGGCGGTCTTCGCGAAGGAACCAAAGGAAGGCCTCGACTTTTTCCCCTTGACCGTCGATTACCGTGAGAACACATATGCCGCCGGCCGGATCCCGGGGGGCTGGTTCAAGCGCGAAGGGCGACCCACGGAAAAGGAGATCCTGACCTCTCGTTTGATCGACCGGCCGATGCGTCCCCTCTTTCCGAAGGGCTTCAACCACGAAACTCAGCTGATCGCGTTCGTCCTCTCGGCCGACGGCCAGAACGATCCTGACATCCTGGCGTTGAACGGAGCGTCGGTCGCCCTGACCTGTTCGCTCATCCCCTTCTACTCACCGGTCGGGGCCGTCCGCGTGGGCCGCATCGACGGAAAGTTTCTCTTGAACCCCACCAACGCCGAACGGGAGAAATCCGCAATCGATCTCATCGTGGCCGGAACCGAGGACGCGGTCGTGATGGTCGAGGCCGGCGCACGCGAAGTCCCTGAACGCGAGATTCTGGACGCCATCTTTTTCGGCCACGACGCGGTCCGCCGGATCGTCGCCGCACAGAAGGAGCTCCAGCAAAAGGCCGGGATCCAGAAACCAGACTGGAAATCCCCGGAGCCCTATGCGTCCGGCACCTTCGCCGAGGTCCGTTCACGGTGGGAGGCCGCGATGCGGGCGGCCATGACGCTGCCGACTAAGATCGCGTCCTACTCGGAGATCAAGGCCGTTCAGAAGGCGGCGGTCTCCCTCGTGCCCGAGACAGAGGAGCAGAAACGCCGGGAAACCGGAAAAGCCGTGGACGATCTGGTCAAGGTCTTGACACGCGAGACGGTTCTCGGCGAAGAGAAACGTCTGGACGGACGGCGTTTCGACCAGGTCCGGCCGATCACCTGTGAGGTGGGTCTGCTGCCGCGGACGCACGGATCGGCTCTGTTCACACGCGGGGAGACCCAGGCCCTGGTGACCGCCACGCTCGGCACGTCGGATGACGCCCAGATCATCGAGGAGTACGAGGGAGAGAGCGAGCACACGTTCCTGCTCCACTACAACTTTCCTCCCTTTTCCGTCGGCGAGACGAAGTTCCTGCGCGGCCCCTCGCGCCGCGACATCGGCCACGGCAACCTCGCCCGGCGGTCGCTCTCGCCCGTGCTGCCGACCGAAGAGGCCTTTCCCTACACCGTGCGGGTCGTCTCCGACATCCTGGAATCCAACGGCTCCTCCTCCATGGCGACCGTCTGCGGAGGAACCCTCGCGCTGATGGACGCGGGTGTTCCGATCAAGGCGCCGATCGCCGGGGTGGCCATGGGCCTCGTGTCCGACGGCACCCGCTCCGCGATCCTGACCGACATCGCGGGCCAGGAAGACCACTACGGCGACATGGACTTCAAGGTCGCCGGATCGCGGGAAGGGATCACCGCGCTGCAGATGGACATCAAGATCAAGGGGCTTTCCCGAGAGGTCCTGGAGCGCGCCCTGGAGCAGGCGCGCGTCGGGAGGCTCCACGTGCTCGAGAAGATGTCTGCCGCGCTCGACCGCCCCCGCCCGAACATCTCCCCCTACGCGCCGCGCATCTTCACCATGCAGATCCCGCGCGAGCGCATCCGCGACGTGATCGGCTCGGGCGGAAAGACGATCCGCTCGATCATCGAATCCACCGGGTGCAAGATCGACGTCGAGGACTCGGGCAAGGTCTCGATCGCTTCTGCCGACGAGGCCGCCGCCCTGAAGGCCATCGAGATCATCGAGGGACTCACGCAGGAGCCGGAGATCGGCAAGATCTACCGCGGCAAGGTCCGGAGGGTGGAAGCCTACGGGGCGTTCGTCGAGATCCTGCCCGGCCAGGACGGCCTCGTGCACATCTCGGAGCTGGCGCCCTACCGGGTGCGTCAAACGACCGACGTGGTCAAGGAAGGCGACGAGATCCCGGTCAAAATCATCGCCGTCGATCCGATGGGCAAAATCAAGCTCTCGCGCAAGCAGGCCCTCTCCAAGGAAGAGCTCGATGCGGAGATGGCCATGGCCCCGGTCACCACCGGCGAAGACGAAGGGCGTGACGAATTCCCGAGAGGCGGCCGCGGTCCCAGCGAGCACCGCGGCCACCCCAACCGCGACCACCGAGGGCCCCGCGGCCCGCGGCACTGAATCTGCGGGCCACTTGAGGCGGCCCGCTGCCGGAAAACGAGAAACGGGAAACGAGCGGGCCACTTCCGGGCGGCCCGTCGCGTCTCAGCCCCTCCGCCGCCACTGACACCCTTATCCCTTCCTGCTGAGGGGCCTACCTCCATTTTCCTTCGTCGGGATGAACTGATCACTGAAAACTGAGAACTGACAACTTCTCCTAATACGGCATCTCCTCGTCGTTGAGTCCCAGCATGTGCCCGACCTCGTGGACGACGGTGTCGCGGATCTCACGCACGGCCTCGCGCCGCGTAGCGCAGGAGCGCAGGATCGGACCGCGGAAAATCGCGATCTGCGCGGGCAGGCTCGAGACCACGCCCCCCCTTTTGAAATACGGCACCCCGCGGAAGATGCCGAAGAGTTCTTCTTGCTGCGGCGTTTCGGTCTCTGCAAAGTCCTCGCGATCGGGCTCCTCTTCCACCACAACCGTGATGTTCTCGAGATACCTGCGGAAGGCCGCGGGCACTCCTTCGAGCGCCTCCTCGACGTAAACTGCGAACTCTCGCGGGGAGATGGGGGGCATTGAAAAAGCTATCAGCTATCAGCTGGCTTTCGGCCGCGGCATTCGCTCCGCGAACGGCGGCCGAGAGTCTTTGCTACCGGGGCCCAGAATTCACTATTCAATTCTTCGCCCTGATCACAAATCACAAATCTCTTTCGCCTTGATCACAAATCACCAATCACAAATCACACATTCCTCTCAGACTCCACAGAGCCTGGCGAAGTTCGCTGTCGTGACAGAGGCCACGGTGC
>JBOGJN010000286.1:0-2582 GCA_050745445.1 Thermoanaerobaculia bacterium | reverse complement strand
GTGTAGTACCGGCTTCAAGGGGACGTTGTCATCATTTTGGCGTGTGTCCACGGCAGGCGAGATCCCCGAGTCGCTCGCGCCCGCCTTCGCGAGGGCGTTTAAGCCATCACTGCAACGGACTCACGCTGCGCGCGCCGCTGAGCCGCTAGCCGCTCGGCGCCATCATGATGCAGGCACCCCTGGAGTAGAATCCACCGAGCCATGGACGTCCAGTTCACCGCCGTATTCCGAAAGGTCCCCGAGGGCTTCATCGCCTTCGTGGAGGAGCTCCCGGGTGCCAACACTCAGGGCGCCACCCTGGACGAGGCACGCGCGAACTTGGAAGAGGCGGCCGCCCTTGTTCTGGAGACGAACCGGGCGCTGCTCGAGGAGGATCTGAAAGGGGCGGAGGTCATCCGTGAACCCTTCACGGTCACCCGTTGAAGCGAGTCGCTCTCGTTCGCCATATCGAACGGCATGCTGCGAGCCCCGGCGCGAAGGATCAAATCACTCGGTCTTCGTGAATCGGGCTGCCCGCAAGACCTCGACGGTTCCCCGCCATCGCGAAATCAACGACTTTCTCGCCCGCAAGATCTGCAGGGACCTCGAGGTCCCAGAACCGTAGCGCCGAACACGCGGCTGCAGCGGACCCTCCTTCGCGGAGGCTACGGGGGGAAAGCTCGTCGGCGGTTCCTCCTGCGCTCGCCGCTGAGCCGCCAACCGTTAGACGGGTAGGGCGAAGGTGGCCATGTTGGTTCATGAACTCTGGGAGGAGCCGGGAGGCGAGTACACGTTCTGCCTCGCCGGCCCGATGGGCGAGGATGCCCGCCGCATGGCTGGCCCGGGTTCGAAGCTCGTCTGGACGGTCGAAGCAGCGAGCCATTTCGAGGCGATGGGCAAGTACTACAAGCACATGGGCTGGGACACCTACACGACCGATCAAGAATGGGATCGCCAGCCATATCCAGAGGAGTGGCGTGAAGTCCAAAGCCGCGCATAACCAACGGGCGCACCGGACTTGGCAGTTGACGCGCCGCCCGTTAGGCGGCTGGGCATGAGTAACGGCTCAAGAACAGATCCGCAGAGCCGAGCCGCTCGGGAGCGTGCCTTCCATGACTCTCGCTATGCGAGCAACTCACGTGAAGGACTTGATTCGTGCTATTCGCTCCTCACAGCCGGTGCGGATGCGTACGAGGCGACTGTTCGCAGGCACTGCGCGGGTTGCCGCGTGCTTGAATATGGATGTGGCGAGGGCAAGTTTGCCGTGTCGCTTGCGTCTCTGGGCGCCACGGTTGATGCCATAGACATCTCTGGCGTGGCGCTCGAAACTGCGAGCAGGAACGCCGCTGCGCAGCACGCCATGATCGGCTTCCGCCTGATGAACGCCGAGGATCTCGAGTACGAGGACGACACATTCGACTTGATCTGCGGAAGATCGATCCTTCACCACCTGGATCTGGAGCAGGCCCTGTCGGAGATCAGCAGGACTCTGAAAGCGGACGGCAAGGCGATCTTTCTCGAGCCTCTGGGCCACAACCCGATTCTTAACGTCGCTAGGAGAGTCACGCCGCAACTTCGCTCGGCCGATGAACATCCACTTCTTAGCGTTGATATCGAGTCAGCGCGCCGGCACTTCGAGTCTGTGGAGGCTCGTTACTTTCACCTGTCCTCGCTTCTCGCGATCCCGTTTCGGCGCGCCCCCGGCGTCAGGGCTTTGGTGCGAGCGCTCGAAGCGTTCGACAAGATACTCGTCGCGACGTTTCTGCGGAAATACGCCTGGGTCGTGGTTCTGACGCTGGCTCGGCCAAAGAAGAGCAGCGCCCATCGGCGGCCTTCCAGATGACCAGCGAACGTCGGCCGTCTAACCCGCGGCTGCGGTGGACTCGCGCTACGCGCTCGCCGCTGAGCCGCGAGCCGTTAGGTCTTTGGTCGACTAGTTGACCGAGACGACGATGCCGTTCTCGAAGGTTACGGTCTTGCCGGCGCTCCTGTAGAGCCATTTCTCCCGCGGCCGGCCCGTGTCGGTCGTCTCCGTCGTCACTTCGTCGGGCGAACCCAGAAGTGATTTGACCTGCTCGGGCGTCATGTTCTCGGTGACACCGGCGCCCGGGGCGGTGGACTCTGCCTCGCGTGCGACCTCGGAGGTCTGTGTGTCGCGGCTCTTCGCCTTCTCGGCGACTGCGCGTGCCCGATCGATCGGAGCTCTGCTCGAGGCGTCTTCAGCCTTCGAACCGACGATCCCCGAAGACTTCAGGATCCAGAGACCGACGCCAGCGACGATGAGAAGCAGAAGCAGTCTCGAAGCTCGCATGGTGGCCCTCTCCTTTCTTTCCGCGATGGAATCGCCCTATGGCGCGACGAACTCTCCCTCGTGTACGCCCGGCACCGCCTCCACCCGGAGCTTCGTCTTGGTCTTGAAGCTCTCTCCGTAGGAAAGCGTCACCGTGTACTCGCCGGGCGCAACAAACCGCGGTTGTCTGCCTTCCCCGCCTCCGCCTACGCGTTCCAACTGCTCCGAGGGCTCGGGCTCCAGGTCCCACACCGCGCGGTTGATGCCGGCGTGGGGCGAGGATTCAATCTCGCGTAGCTTCTTGCCCCTGGCG
>JBOGJN010000285.1:0-1458 GCA_050745445.1 Thermoanaerobaculia bacterium | reverse complement strand
CGCGCCGCCCGGTCTCCAGAACGATCTCTCCCGGCCCCAGCCGCAGCAGCTCACCGAAGGCGCCGGGCGAGTCCTGCGCCTCCCGCCACTGTCTGACCAGACGGATGTCGGGAAAGGCCTGGAGATGTTCCTCCCAGGTCTCCGCGCGGTTGCCGCCGAATGCTCGGTAGCCCGGCAGGCTCTCCTGATCCGGATATCGGACGCCGAACCGAAGCGCGAGGCCGCCGAAGAAGGCCGCCAGATCCATGGAAGCGGGAGCGATGTGCGGCACGCGGCGCAGGCTTTCCAGTCGCGCGAAGTCTCCCACGTCGTAGTCGTAGTTGAAAACCGTCCCTCGATTCCAGAGTGTTCCCGTCAGTTGCGTCCAGGAACGGCGGGGAAACTCCGTCTGACCGAGGTCCGCACCGGCTTGAGCGAGCGACAGCCCGGACTCCGGACGGAAGATGGACTCCCCGACGACCCGGTAGCTCCTCGTCGGATCCGCACGTTCGAGAACGCGGGCGAATCGGGTGGGGCCGAGGACCTCCTCCTCATGGAGAGTCCGGGCGATCTTGCGGTTGGGCAACGCCACACAGAGTGTCAGGAGAGCGAGTGATGAGAAGAGCGCCAGGCGGGAGGGCCGGCCCGAGAGCTCGAGGGCGATCGCGGTCATGATCCAAAGAAGGGCCCCCGCGGCGATCGCCCCCGGAAGAAGCTGTCCGGCTCTCCCGGCCAGTCCGGGCTCCGAACCCACCAGACGCACGGCCCAGGCGCCGGCGGGAGCAGGAAAGAGCCAGGTCAGCGTCGACACGGCACCGAGCAGGACGCCGACGGCCAGAACCCAGCGCGGCCTGCGCGCGGGCTGGCGGTACCGGTCAAAGACGATACCCGCCAGGATCGCCAACGCGAAAACGAGCGTGACGGCGAACTTCTCCGGATTCCGCAGGGGCAGAGGAGACACATGGGCCCGCCAGGATTCCGGCAGCAGGCTTGGCGGAACCGAGAGCGCGATCGTCAGCAGGAAAAGAGCTCGCGCGAACCTTTCGCCCGTCACCCTCATCCCCCGCATCGAGAAGAAGGCGACCAGGGCGAAGGAGCCCGCATAGAGGGTTGAGAAGAGGCCCAGGGCCTTCCCGCGAAAGATGGGAAAACTCCAGACATAGGCTTGATCCAACGAAGACGTGTCGCCAAACGGGAACGGGATCACAAACTCGAGAAGCCGGAGCGGATGGAGCGAGTAGACTAACGCCTCCTCGAGTTTCATTCCGCGGATGGCCCTGTTCGTCTCGGGAATCCAGAGACCCGTCGCAACAATCTGAGGAGCGGCCAGGAGCGAAGCGAGAAAAAGAGCGCTCAAGAGACGAACCCAGTTTTTCCCGCGCTCCGTTCGGTTCCCCTCGAAGATGATCCAGAGCAGACAGCAGCCGACGGCAAGAGCGATGGTGAACACGTCGCCGGCCAGAAAGTCGAGCGCGAAGA
>JBOGJN010000284.1:0-4598 GCA_050745445.1 Thermoanaerobaculia bacterium | reverse complement strand
CGGCACGAAACCACGCACCGCTATCCACAGTTTCTCCCGGACGGCCGGCACTTCCTCTACGCGGCCGCCAATCTCGCCGCTGCCGGGGACGACCCGGCCAACGCCATTCGCCTTGGTTCGCTCGAAGGCGGAGACGATCGCGTGGTCGTCGCGGGATTGGCCAACGCGTTCTACTCCTCCGAGCACGTCTTCTATGCCCGCGAAGCGACGCTTTTCGCGCTGCCTTTCGATGCGAAGCGGCTGGTTGCCCGCGGCGAAGCGCTTCCGGTCGTACAGAAAGTGTCGGGCTTCGGAGCCTTCCTCAACTACACGCCGTTCTCGATCAGCGAGACGGGCCTGCTCCTCTTCCAGCCAGACGTGCCGATCCCGTCACGCCTCCTCTGGTTCGACCGTGGCGGCAGGGAGCTCGGCTCGGTCGGCGAGCCGGATCTTTACGGGAGTCTGCGCCTGTCGCCCGACGGCAAGAAGCTGGCCGTCGACATCTTCGATCCGCGCCGCTCGAGGCTCGAGATCTGGGTCGTGGATCTTTCGAGCGGCGCGAGAACGAAGCTCGTCTCCGGGGACTCTCAAAACTCGGACGCGATCTTCTCTCCCGACGGCGACCGCGTGGCGTTCGCCTCCGACAGGAAGGCGAAGGGAGTACATGCCGACATCTGGGTCAAGTCGATCAACGGAGGAACGGAAGAGCCGTTGCTCGAATCGACCGACGCGCGGACACCGGAAGACTGGTCGCGAGACGGCCGGTTCCTCTCATTCAGCGTCGTCCCCGTGATGGGGAGGCGGAATGTGCAGATCTGGTTCGCCGATCTCGCGTCGGATCGGAAGTGCACGCCATTCCAAACGAGCGCCCTCTATCAGGTCAACAGCCGGATCTCTCCCGGCGGGCGCTGGCTTGCCTTCGATTCGGACGAGTCCGGAAGGACCGAGGTCTACGTTGTCCCGTTCCCGGGCGGGACCGGCAAGTGGCAGATCTCTTCCGCGGGCGGAACGCTTCCGCGGTGGCGCCGAGACGGCCAGGAGCTCTACTTTCTATCCGTTGACAACAAGGTTATGGCTGTCCCAGTTAGCGCGGACAAGACCCTCCACGCGGGATCTCCGGTGCCGCTCTTTGGGATCCATCCGAACCTGCGCACCGGCGTCTTCGACGTGACATTCGACGGGCAACGGTTTCTGGTGAACAGCCTGCCTGCCGATCTCTCCTCGCCGCCGCTGACGCTGATCGCCAACTGGCCGGCCACCCTGAAGAGGAAGAAGTAGATGTCGCTCGCCGCGGGCTCCCGCCCCGGCCCCTACGAGATTCTGTCGCCTCTGGGCGCGGGCGGCATGGAGGTGTATAAAGCGCGTGACACGGGGCTGGAGCAGACGGTCCCGCTCAGGGTGCTGCGGCAGCATCTCTTCCCCTTAGAGTGACCGTGAGGCAATTCGAGCCAGGATTTTGATCCAGAGGAAAGCGGCCGCGATTTTCGCAGGAGGAACGAAGATGGTCTTGAGGAAGCACGTTTTACTGTCGGTCTTGCTTACGTCGACGGTGATCATTCCCGGGCTCTTCGCACAGAGTGAGAGAGAAAAACCGAAACCGGCCCAGGTTAGCGCGCCGACGCACTTCGTGCTCGCGCCAAATCAGCTCAACTGGACGGCACCCCCGGAGGGAGTGATTCGGGGCACGCCCTCTGTGGAAGCAGGAGGCACCCTGCGCTACGCGGTGGTCGAAGGAGACCCGATGAAGCCAGGCGTGCCTTTTACGATCCGGCTGGGCTGCTCCGATGGATACAAGGCGGCGCCGCACTGGCATCCCACGGATGAAAATCTCGTCGTGTTGAGCGGCACGTTCGCCCTCGGCATGGGAGACAAATTCGATCCGGCGGGTCTGCAAGACATGCCCACCGGCGCTTATGGGTTCATGCCGCGGCGGATGCATCACTTCGGCATGTGCAAAGGCGAAACGGACCTGTTGGTCTACGGCACCGGACCGTTTCAAATCAATTTCATCGACGCCTCGAGCGCCGGCAAGGCAAAGCCAGGCAAGAAGTAGGAGCGCAAGGCGCCTTCGGGGCCGCGCCTCGCGGCCCGTCATTCGTCCAGAGGCACCCGAAGGTTCCGGCGGTCAGGAGCACAGCTCTCGCACCCGCACATCTGCGCGCTCTACGACGTGGGGAGGGCGGGTGTCGCGGCCTTCATCGACACGGACCGCCGGTGATCCGCTCAGGGTAGCAGTTCGAAGGCGGCGACGTGGCGCGGGCGGACACGCCGAAAGTCGCGGCGGTCCGTGGTCACCAGGGAGCGAAGCCGCAGCCGCTCGGCGATGGCGACGATCGAGGCGTCGACGAAGCCGAGGAAGTCATGCTGCTCGAGGATCTGGGCCGAGCGCGTCAGATCGGCAGGGGAGAGGTTCTCCAAAGCGAGCTCGCCAGCAGCCAGGAAGTGGGGCCCCCTCCCCTGATATAGATTGTCGCGACCGTCTCTCATGGCGCACGCCGCTGGAACCCGCCTCGGCCCCTACGAGATCCTCTCGCCGCTTGGCGCGGGCGGGATGGGGGAAGTGTATCGGGCGCGGGACGCGCGGCTGGAGCGGACGGTGGCGATCAAGGTCCTCCCGTCGGGGTTGGCCGCGTCGCCCGAAGTCCGCCAGCGCTTCGAGCGCGAGGCGAAGACGATCTCGCAGCTCTCGCACCCTCACATCTGCGCGATTTACGACGTGGGGCGGGAGGGCGAGGCCGAGTACATCGTCATGGAGCTTCTGGAGGGCGAGACTCTTTCGGACCGCCTCGCGAAGGGCGCGTTGCCGCTCGAGCAGACGATTCGTTACGGGGTGGAGATCTCGGACGCCCTGGACAAGGCGCACCGGCAGGGGATCGTGCACCGGGACCTAAAGCCGGGTAACGTGATGATCACGAAGTCGGGAGTGAAGCTGCTCGATTTCGGGCTGGCCAAGGCGTTCGAGCGGCCGCTCGACGCGGAGGGACGAGGGCAGGCGACCGTGGGGCACCATCCCCTGGCGAGAAGCGGCCTGACGGCTATTCCGACGGTCGCGGGCTCGCCGCACCTCACACAGGAAGGAACGATTCTGGGCACCTTCCAGTACATGGCGCCCGAGCAGCTGGAGGGCAAGGAGGCCGACTCCCGGACCGACATCTTCGCGTTCGGTGCCACGCTCTACGAGATGGCGACGGGCAAGAAGGCGTTCTCCGGCGCGAGCCAGGCCTCGCTCATCTCCGCGATCATGAAGGAGGAGCCGGCTCCCCTTTCTCAGGTCGAGCCCACGACGCCTCCGGCCTTCGATCGTTTGGTGAAGACCTGCCTCGCCAAGGACCCGGAGGATCGCTGGCGGACGGCGCATGACGTCATGCTCGAGCTCAAGTGGATCGCCGCGGGAGGCTCGCAGGCCACGCCCGCCGTACCCGTGGCGGCTCGCCGCAAGAGCCGAGAGGGTCTCGGCTGGATCGTGGCGGGCGTCCTTCTCCTCTTTGCGATCGGGCAGGCGTTCGTGTCCTCCCGCCGCGCGCCGCCAGAGTCTCGGGCCATTCGCTTTTCCGTTCTGCCACCGGCCAAGGCGGTTGTGGATTCGATCAGCGTCGCGCCAGACGGAAGCCACCTGGCCTTCGTCGCCTCTTCCCCCGATGGGCGCATTCTTCTCTGGGTCCGGCCGCTGGAAGCCCAGACCGCGCGTCCGATCGTGGGAACGGATGGCGCC
Source organism: Thermoanaerobaculia bacterium (assembly GCA_050745445.1). Lineage (GTDB taxonomy): Bacteria > Acidobacteriota > Thermoanaerobaculia > UBA5066 > Gp7-AA6 > JBOGJN01. The sequence continues at coordinate 907 of JBOGJN010000284.1, read as the reverse complement.
ATGTTCGCTTTCTGGTCGCCGGATAGCCGTTTTCTCGGGTTCTTCGCCGAAGGAAAGCTGAAGAAGGTGGAGGCCGCCGGCGGTCCCGTAGAGACGTTGTGCGACGCGGCGTATCCTCGCGGCGGCACGTGGAACCGGGACGGGGTCGTTCTCTTCACGCCGAACTCGGGAGGCCCCGTGTTTCGGGTTTCTGCTGCCGGCGGCCTGGCCACGCCCCTGACCGCGCTGGACCCGTCCCGGAAGGAGACCTCACACCGCTGGCCCTACTTCTTGCCGGACGGACGCCACTTCCTGTATTACGCCCGCAGCGGGCAGCCGGAAAACGCCGGCATCTACGTCGGTTCGCTGGACTCGAAGGAGACCAGGCGCCTGGTGAGCACTCCCTCGAACGCGGCGTACGCGCCTTCCGGCTATCTCCTCTTCGCCCGGGACGGGACGCTCATGGCCCAGGCGTTCGACGTCGAGAAGCTCCGATTCACCGGCGAACCCTTTCCCGCTGCGGAAGACGTGGGCTTCGACGGCGGGACTTTCCGCGCGGATTTTGCCGTCTCGGAGAACGGAGTGCTCACCTACCGGACCAGCGCGAGCTTCCTCGCGCGACTGACTTGGTTCGATCGGGGGGGAAAACAGCTCGGCTCGGTTGGCCCGCCGGGAAGCTACTTCAATCTCTCCCTCTCTCTGGACGACCGGAAGCTGGCGGTGTCTCGCCTCGCTTCTTGGACGGGAACTCGGGATATCTGGGTGTACGACCTCTCGCGGGGTACCAGCTCGCGATTCACCTTCGACCCTTCGACCGAGCTGAGCCCCTTCTGGTCGCCCGACGCGAGCCGGATCGTTTTCAGCTCGGACCGAGCGGGCCCTCTCGACCTCTATCAGAGAGTCGCGACCGGCGGTAGTGATGACGAAC